>CAZIAG010000105.1:3393-9983 GCA_964537375.1 uncultured Roseivirgaceae bacterium | reverse complement strand
TTCCGGTCGGGCCGTTCTACGTCAAGGAATGTTCGTTGTACGGGATGGTGATGTAGTGTTGAGTCGTTTCAAAGCCCGGCTTACGAAGATAGTTCCGGTCGATGATATCGCTCATCTTAAAGGAAGCTTCTATCGAGCGCGCCCCTCTTCCTTCAAAGGCAGCCGTTGCCGCCAGAAAGTGATAGTTGTGAGGGTAATACATCTGCGGATACACCCCGTTCACCCTGCACTCCGCGATATAGATGCTGTCTTGTCGCACAGCCTCCTCGTTGGCGAGGGAACCCTCGTAATAGTGACCGGTATTGATATAGATGTGAGAAGGCATATGTACGAGATGGCCTGCGCCCGGCACAAGCGTCTTCAACCTGGCCGCACTGCGCAAACCCTTTTGCACATCTGGCGCCGCTTCCACAGCGTGAATATAGAGGTGATTGGCAAGGGGATTGTCCGGATTCAGGTCTAGCGCAAATGGACTGCCTGGGATACGGCATTTTGAATTTCCTGCAGATCACCCAGGTTCGACGAGGTGTTGTAGTTGGGTCCGAGTACATAGGCGATTCCCCACCACGCCATAGCACAGGTAGAGTCGAGACGCGCCGCTTCGCGAAACGAGCGTTCAGCCTCCAGGTGGTTGAAGGCATTGGCCATGATGACGCCCTGGTCAAAAAACTTTTGAGCATCGGATGACGATGTGGTTACCTCGACGCTATAATCCCCGAGGTTCTTGAACAGCGGGGCTTGATACTCGACGGGCTGTTTGGAACATCCCACCAGCACGGCCGCCAGCGCGACGGCCAGGGTTCGTATTGCCGTGTACATAGTCTGTATGCTAAGTTTTATGGTTTGCGTCGCGAATACGCAGACGGCGTTGGGAAAGTTGGGGTACAGGGGTAGATATCAAGTGGACAGCCGTTAGAATGGGACTGGCATTGGGAAAGGCAGGGGTGTTGATGCTTGAAGATCCCTTACGGTTTGATTCACTACATGATAGTCGAAAGAGTAACCAAAGACCTTATCGATGTTCTTTACTACAGTACTGTCTGACCTTCTAAATCTCTTTCGCTTCGAAAGCTGCCCCGACGACCAGCTTCCTCAAACATTCCACCCAATGGGGATGATCATTCAAACTTTCCACGAGCTGAATTCGTTCGCCTCCGTGCTGGTGGAACAACTCCTGATACTCCACACCGATCTCGATAAGCGTTTCCAGACAATCCGCTGTAAATGCCGGTGAAAACACCAACAACCGTTTGATACCTTTCCTGGCGCACTCAACTACCACATCATCCGAAAACGGCATAAGCCAATTCTTATCCAGTCGTGATTGAAACGTCACGGTGTATCTCTCTTTCGGAATTCCGAGTTGGGTTGCAAGCAATCGGGTCGTGGCATAACAGGTGGCTCGGTAGCAGAGGCGGTTGTCATCGTTGATCTCCTCTTCACAACGATATTTTGCACAAGGGCCACCATGCACCTTCTCAACTTGTCGTTCAGGCAAGCCGTGATAAGAGAATAAGACATGGTCGTATGAACCGATATCGTGCTGCCTTCCCCTGTCGACAAACGCTTTGATAAAATCGGGATGATCGAAGTACTGCGACACAAACTTCACTTCCGGGATCACCCACCACGTCCTTACTATGCGCATCACCTCTTCGTGGACCGACCCGGTAGTCGCCGACGCGTATTGGGGAAACATGGGAAGCACTACGATCTTCGAGTGGTTCCGTTTGCGTATTTCCTCCAGTACATCCGGGATTGAAGGATTCTTGTAACGCATGGCGAGGTACACGGAATATTGTTCACCCAGTGCCTGTTGCAGCAGCTGTTGTGCCTTTTGGCTATGGCCGAGTAGGGGGGAACCCTCATCGGTCCATAATTGCTGGTACACCTTCGCCGATTTCGGCGCGCGAAACGGAACGATGATCAGGTTCACCAGGATCTTTCGCGCGAGATAGGGAATATCGATCACCCGCGGGTCATTGAGGAATTGCGAAAGGTACGATCGCACATCCCGAACAGAGGGGCTATCGGGAGTGCCAAGATTGACCAGCAATACGGCGGTTTTGTCACTCATTGTGCCATGCGTTCGCCGCGAAGGTAGGCATTAATCAGCAGGGCAGAAACAAAAGCCGTCAGTTGAAAATACGCGCCCGCTTAAACGGCTTGTTCGGGTCAAACAATATGCGATACGTGGCGTGGGTCTTGCATACGTCCGCACCAACCTGTTCGACCACATTGATCATCTTTGGGTTGAAGTCTCCAATCCAGTTCATTTCGTACTCATCGTAACGCCGATACTCGTCCTGCAAAACCTTTCGGGACGCGAGCACCATGGCACCGTCACAGCCTTTTCCCTGATGTTCAGGCACGACGCCAAAAAGAATTCCAAACGCCTTGCGGTTAGTCTTCATCAGCGAATGCCAGACAAATTTCAATTTGCCCAGCCAATTCAGTTTACCGTTGACGTGCTTGAGTATCTGGTTGATCTCCGGAAGGGATAGGAAAAACGAAATGGGCTCTCCCTTATAGAAGCCGAAGTACAAAAGGCGGCGGTCCATAATCGGCTTCATCTGCTTCACCAGTGCGCGAGCCTGGCCGATGTTCAGTTCCGGGTTGTCACCGCGTTTGGCCCACGCCTTGTTGTAGACGTGCAGTAAATACTCGGGAAGCTTAGGCATCTCCGACTTTTTCAGAAACCGGAATTCGTAGTTGGGATCCTTCGCCATCATTTCGGCCTTGTAGTGCAAACGCTCCGAAAGCGGTCGCATTACCGGCCGATAGAATGTATACTGATAGAAGTATACCTGGAAGCCGTACTCCTCGAAGAATGTTTTATAGTAAGGGAAATTGTAATTGCACTGGTAATTGGGTTCGCGGTCGAATCCATCGACGAGCAAGCCCCACCACCGATCGCGGCTGCCAAAATTGATCGGTCCATCCATGGCTTCCATGCCACGGTCCTGGAGCCATTTTTTGCACGCGTCAAACATCATGAAGGCAGCCTCGCGATCTTCGATACACTCAAAGAAGCCCATGCCTCCCGTGGGTTGTTCATTGCCCTTCATCGACGTCTTCTCATTGACAAAGGCTGCTATCCGACCGATCGTCCGGCCGGCATCATCTGTGAGAATCCAGCGGATGCATTCGCCGTGACGAAACGCCTTATTCCGTTCACGATCGAAGACGCTTTCGATATCGGCGTCGAGGGGTCGTATCCATTGCGGCACATTCCGGTATAACCGGACCGGAAGCATCAGGAATTCGCGAATATGTTGGGGCGTAGTAACCTCTGTAAGTCTCATTGTTGTTCTACCACGAGCGGATAACTTTTCATTGCATTGTTAACGCGGTTGGGCAAAATTATATTAAACCGCGTTCCCTGCAATGGTCTGCTCGCGACGGTTATCTGGCCTCCGAGCTTTTCGACGGCATTGCGCACGATATAAAGCCCAATTCCCGACCCGTCGGACTGTTCGGTGGCGCGGTAGAACATCTCAAAGACCCTGTTGAGTTGTTGTTCTTCAATGCCGATGCCATTATCAGCGAAACTGATATCAGCTCGCAGGTGATCAATATGAATACGGATGTTGATCTCCGGCTTAACATTCGAGAGTTGGCGATACTTGATTGAATTCGAGATCAGGTTCCTGAATATCTCCGACACCCTCCAGTGATCGCTGAAAAAGTCGATCCCTTCGATCTTGACGGACCGAATGACTTCGCTGGCACCATCGAGATAGCTGAGGTCCTCGAACGTCTGGTCGATGATTTTTCCGAAGTCGACCTTGCTGATGGTCACTTCCATTTTCAGGTTCTTGGAGTGGCTCAGCACATCGCCGATAAAATGGTCAAGGGCAGCGATTTTTTCGCCGATGATATCGATATAGTCTTTCGGGTCGTCGGTGTTGCCGGGCAGCCGGGCCAGGTTTACCAGCCCCAGTACTGAAGACAGCGGAGCACGGAGGTCGTGTGAGACCTTGTAGACGAAATTATCGAGTTCGGCATTGCGTATGGTCAATTCCTCTTCGACCTTCTTTCGGTCGGTGATGTCGACATAAACGCCGTAGATCCCGATGGTTTCATTCTCCGTGGTGACGGGGAATCCACAGAGAATCACGTTAATATTCTTGCCGTTCCGGTGGCGTCGCATCGTCTCGATGCTGACCACCTGATTGGAAGCGATGAGGTTGTTGAGGTCGATGCCTTCTGTTCGCAGTTCATCGGGAACGATAAAATCGTTCAGGTTTCTGCTCCGCAGTTCGTCTTTATGGTATCCGAACATCTCTTCGAAGGCGCGATTGACCTGCACTACTTTGCCACCGTCATCGAGCATTACCACGGCAAGGGGGATATTCTGGAACAACTGCGTGAACAGCGTTTCATTCTTTTTGATTGTCGCCTCGGCCTGTTTGCGTTCAGTGATGTCGCGAAATATCACTTGTATGGATGGCTCGCCGTTCCACATAAAAGGGAAGGCCATGGTTTCCACGTCTACGAGGCTTCCGTCGGTACGCCGAAATTGTTGTTCCATTAAAGGCGCGGGTTTGCCCTCCAGTACATCATCTATGCGCTTCGCTATCGCCTCGCGATAATCCTCATGTGCAAAATCGATGACGTTGGTGCCGATTAATCCGCTTGAACGCTTTGCACCAAAGATTTCATAGGCTTGCGTATTGGCAAACTGCAACTTGCCTTTGGTATGTATGACGATTCCGATCGGAAGTTTCTCTACGAGCGCCTGGTACCGAAGTTCGCTCTCATCATACATCTGTTTGCGTTCGGTAATATCCTGGATCAGACCACGGCGAATGACGGCGCCCTGGGGAGTTTTTTCATAACTCGACCGGAATTCCACCCATCTGACACGCTCGTCCACACGTATTCTTCCCTGCCACTGCCATTCTTTTGGATTGTTGCGTGTTTCGGCGGCGCTTTCTTTTAGTCCAGGGAGGTCGTCTTCGTGAATTATCTGTTGAATCAGTGTGGCATCAACAAGCAGGTCGTCGGCTTTTATTCCAAGCAAGCACTCGGCGTTCGGACTCACATACGTGAACCCCTGTTTGCCATCCGGGTGGATCACATACTCATAGATCACCGCCGGTAAATGCTTAAGGAGGTCCTGCATGGCCCGTTGAGCTAGTGGCTTAGTTAGGTTAACTGGGTGCAACCCGGGGTTGGGCAGCTACGCAATATAACCGATCATGGGCACAAATCAAGTCAGGCGAAAGGTTTTGGTGAAGTTTGTTGTTTTCCCGAGGCGCAACGTTCGATCGCGCTGTTCAGAACACAAGCGTTTTGATCGAGAATTCCCTTGTGGCGCCGCCGCATAAACCCGTATTTTGCACAAACCTCATCTCACTAATCCTTCCTTTTATGGCAGGCAAAAGAAAGACATTCAAGGCCAGGATCGAGCGACCCGATCAAGGGAGTGGCGCATTTGTCTCGCTACCATTCGACGTAGAGAAGGAATACGGCACGCGTGGCCACGTGAAGGTTAAAGCATGGTTCGACGGGTACCCTTACCGTGGTATTGCGGCAAACATGGGTACAGGATGTCATATCCTGATCGTCCGCAAGGACGTGCGAGCGGCCATCGGCAAAGACATTGGCGACAAGGTAACGGTAGAGCTCGAGCATGATACAGAGGAGCGTGTACTCGAGGTTCCGAAACCGCTGGAGAAAGCGCTCGCGAAATCGGCCAAAGCGAGAAAGTTTTTTGATTCGCTTTCGTTCACCAATCGAAAGGAGTATTGCCAATGGATCTCATCGGCCAAAAGGGAGGAGACGCGCGAAAAACGGCTGGCGTCGACGATCGAAAAACTTCTCGCAGGGAAGAAAAATCCTTCGGAGAAGTGACCTCGGTCGACGCCCGACAGTGGAGCAATTCATCCCCCTTTTTGGAACTCGATCGTCGTCATTGATTCCGCAACCACTCTCTCGCATCGGCGAGTTTATCAAAATATCGCACGGTAATCTTTTCCGCATTCTCGGTCATCTCCTGGATCGTCAGCATGGTGAATTTGCTTCGTGGAATCACAATGGCCAGGTAACGAACGCCAGCGTCCTCCATGGCGGGTAGTACACTTTTTTTGAAGTAATCGATATCGTCGTCAAGGACCGGCCCCGCCGCCGAGCTGTCTGTCAACATATGAAGGCGCCGGAAATGATTGATCTCACGGCGCATCAACTCGAGGCGTTTTTTTTGCACCTCCTGGTAGTGCTCGCTGGAACGAGGGACCCCCCTGAGCGTCGTCTTCACGCAAGGCACCGCATCGTCGAGTTCGATGGTGGCGTAATCGTCCTCAAAAAACAAACGAAGCATGCTCGTACGGATTTAGCGGCGGGAACGACCTGCAATTAAGTGCATCTTTTATGGTGGATAAAACGGAAAAGTCACTGTAAAATAATTGGTTACAATTTCGTATATTCGTATAACACCTGTAAACAATAATTTTACACACGGATTCAGTCCAAGAGGCCTGCCAAGGATTCCGGGAATGGCCGTAGATCCAGCCGCAAACCCGGTTCCCCCGGACGAGTCCCGGGCAAACAAGTGCCTGAGCAAGGCAAAACCAATTTGCACCGCA
>CAZIAG010000105.1:0-3293 GCA_964537375.1 uncultured Roseivirgaceae bacterium | reverse complement strand
GGACGAGTCCCGGGCAAACAAGTGCCTGAGCAAGGCAAAACCAATTTGCACCGCATTCGTTTCAAACAAAACGATTTGTGCCATGACAATTGAAATAGGACAAAAGATCAAGGAGGTCTTCGATCAGCGAAAAATGAAATTAACGGACTTTGCTGACCAGCTCGGCACTGTTCGGCAAAACGTCTATCGTATCTTCAAGAAACGTCACCTGGACACTGGTCTTCTGTTAAAGATCTCACAGGTCCTCGACTACAATTTTTTCCAGTTCTATATACCAACAACAGAATCTGCCACGCCGCAGCAAACTGAAGAAATGAAGAGGATGGCCGATCAGGCCAGCGAATTCAACCGTCAGCTTGAACTGGCGCGAAAGGAGATAGATTACCTGCGGAAGATCATTCACCTGATGGAGGAGAAGGCGGAACTGGTGCAACAGGTTGGAAGGGACTCAATGGTGACGCCCTGATTCTTTCCTGAAAACGGCGCTCCTGATGAAACCGTTGTAGAAGTCAGCATGGCGCTCCATCCGCAATCCAGCCCGTACAATCGCGTTCTCCCATTGAGGAAGCCGGCGCGCCTCAATGCCGCTGGCGACCCGGAAAAACGCGTACATCGTCCGCAGCAAAAATCGATGAAGGGGACGTATGCCTGAAGTAAAGTCAGCGGCCAGCCAAATACCATCGTCCTTTAACGAAGCTGCGAGTTTCACCGCGACTTGCCTGCAACGTTCTTCCGGAAACAGGTCAAGAAAAAAGTAGGTAATCACCACATCGTAGAGTTCGTCTGGGGGGATCGACTCATGGGTACCATGGATGAAGGTTACGCGCTCCTGAAAGGGTTTGAGGTTGAGGCGAGCGCGATTGATCATTGCCGACGCCGCTTCTACATACCGGACCTCGCAATTGGCATTCGCAGACATCAACGCCTTGACTGCCTTGCCGGTCCCTCCCCCTACGACAAGCACCCTGGCCCCAGCGTTAACCAGGTGCGTGAAACAAGTCTGCGACTCGGCCAGTGCATTCCCAAATACGATGCGCCCCAGCGCATCATAAACCGGGGCCACAAGATTGAATCCATCTAACTTGTCCATAGCCAGTGAAGACCGGGCAACAGAAACACGGCATCGCCGATTAGCCGATACCTGTCATGCGGCTGCATTGCACCCGGGATACCAAAGACCATCAGCAAGATGGCATTCATCACGACAATCGTCAGCAGCGCCAGGCGGTGAACGCTATAGGGAAGCATGAACATGAGTCCCGCCAGGTTCATAAACGACAACCCATAGATCATCTTTCCGGTGAATGCCTTTCCTAGTACGGTGGCAAATGAACGCTGTTGATCGCGTCGGTCCGATTCGTAATCGTACCAGGAGAGAACCAACAGGTTGACGAGGGCAACAACCGAAAAGGCACAAAATGTACCATAATCGATTATTGACAACGGTTCCTTATGAACGGTGACCGAGGGTAACAATACGCCGCACGTATACATTACGGCCACCGAAAGCTCTTTTGTCCATTTTAAATATCGCTGCGCCAATAAGTAGGCTGCGACAAAACCCGCAAGCACCAGGCCCCCCAACAAAATATTCTCTCTCATAAAAAGGAGAAGCCATCCCACACACGCCGCGCACAGAACCACCATCACGCGCAACGGTTTTGCGTATTTGTAATGGAAGCGATGACGTGCGGAGGATGCCCCCTCGCCAATACGGGCGGCATCCCGGAGATGATCAACTGTATAGATGATCCAGACGGCCAATCCCAACGCAATCAGGGCATAGGGCAGTATCGCAACGCCAAGTAGATTCGCAAAAAAGAGCGCACTGAGCACTGCCCCGGCAACGATATCGAGGCTTACGAGGTTGAGAAAGCGATATACCGACAGGATCGCACGCATAAAAAAGGTCTTGCCGAGAGACAAGACCTCAAAATAAAGGAATTTTTTTGCTAAGACGCTTTCAGCGCTTCGGCTCCACCAACGATCTCCAGGATCTCTTTCGTAATCGCGGCCTGCCGCGTGCGGTTGTACGTCAGGCGGAGTTGTTTCAGCAGCTCCCCGGCGTTTTCTGTCGCTTTGTCCATGGCCGTCATCCGGGCGCCGTTCTCAGCAGCCGCCGAGTCCAGGACCGCTTTGAAAAGCTGCACCCGCAGCGATCGCGGAATCAGGTCATTAATAATTACTGTTTCGTCCGGCTGGTAGATGTATTCGATATGGTCACTGGGGCGTTCTTGTTCCGGGGGTGTAATGGGAAGGAACTGTTCGACTCTCAGCACCTGTGTTGCAACGTTCTTGAACTCATTGTAGACGATCTCCACCTTGTCGAAGTGTCCGGCCTTAAAAGACTCCATAATAAAATCGGCTGCCTGCGACACCGATTCAAAGGAGATATCCGCCAGGAGAAGCGTGAAGTCACCGACCATGTTGCACTTGCGCTTGGCGAAGTAGTCGCCCGCCTTCTTGCCAATGGTCAATACCGTGACGTGGCCCTTGCGGAATTGTTCCTGGTACTGTTCTTCGATACGTCGATTGACTTCCTTAAAAATCGTGCTGTTAAACGAACCGCACAATCCCCGGTCGGAAGTGATCGCCACGATCAAAATTTTTTGAGCGCCTCTGTCGCGGTTATACCAATTGTCAGTATCGCCTGTAGTTTGAGCCGAAGAAAGGTTTTTCAGAATCGAATTCAGTTTCTGCGCGAATGGCCGCATTTGGATAATCCGATCCTGAGACTTGCGGAGTTTCGCCGCCGCCACCATCTTCATCGCTTTCGTGATCTGTTGAGTAGAGATCACCGACGAAATCCGATTCTTAACTTCCTTTAAACTTGGCATACCTTAAATCAACTAGTCGACACGGTCGTCTCCAATAATCAATACCTGGAGGAGAGATCTGTTGCAACCTTACGGATTGTTTCAACATCCGAATCCTCGAGTTTTCCGGCACGGAGGTTATCCAGCACATCCTTGTGCGACCCTCTTAAAAGTTCGAGAAATTCCTTTTCAAACTCCCTCACCTTGCTAACGGGAACCTTGTCGAGGAATCCGCGCGTTGAGGCGGTGATGATGGCTACCTGTTCTTCAACCGGCATGGGCGAAAACTGATCCTGTTTGAGAATCTCTGTATTTCGACGGCCACGCTCGATCGTAAGTTTTGTTGCCGGGTCAAGGTCTGAGCCGAACTTGGCGAATGCTTCGAGTTCACGGAATTGCGCCTGGTCAAGCTTGAGGGTACCAGCCACCTTCTTCATAGATTTGATCTGGGCTGCTCCCCCCACACGCGAAACGGAA
>CAZIAG010000104.1:0-9997 GCA_964537375.1 uncultured Roseivirgaceae bacterium | reverse complement strand
GCTGATTGGCAGCCTTTCAACCTTCAGTTCTACAGAACACGATGCAAAAGGGAGGAAAGAAACGTTCGTTACGAAAGGCGCAGAGTCAGTCGCGCCCCGGGAAGGAGTCAAAGATGAAGCCGCAGCCAGACCCGCGTACGGAGTATCCAGGATCGGGGAGGCTTGCAGGCAAGGTAGCGCTCATCACGGGAGGGGATAGCGGAATCGGTCGCGCCGTGGCCATCTTGTTTGCAAAGGAAGGTGCTGATCTTGTCGTCGGCTACCTGAACGAACACGATGACGCAAAAGAGACTCGCGAGCTGGTCCGCCAACACGGTCGAGAATGTGTGCTCGTTTCGGGGGATCTGGGAAAACAATCCAACTGTAAAAAATTGGTCAAAACGGCCGTCCGGAAGTATGGACGAATCGATGTTCTTGTGAACAATGCGGCCATGCATTGGGAAAACCAAAATTTTGAGGACATCCCGGCCGACCAGCTGATCAGGACATTTGCGGGAAATTTCTATTCCTATTTCTGGGTCACGCAGGAAGCGTTGCCTCATATGGCTGAGGGAAGTTGCATCATTAACACCTCTTCGGTGACGGCGTACCGTGGAAGCCCGGCGTTGATCGATTACGCTTCAACCAAAGGGGCAATCGTCAGTTTTACACGGAGTTTATCCGGCAACCTTGCAAAGCGTAAGATACGGGTCAATGGAGTCGCACCCGGGCCGATCTGGACGCCGCTGATTGCGTCCACGTTCAAGCCGGACAAGGTGGCCTCGTTTGGAAGCGACGTGCCGATGGAACGCGCAGGAGACCCGGGCGAGGTCGCGCCCGCGTACCTGTTCCTGGCGTGCGAAGACTCCGCCTACATCACCGGGCAGTTCATTCATCCCAACGGCGGTGAGATCATTAACGGGTAAATTTATTACCATGCCATCGATTTGTGGTATTACCCAGTTGAGAGCAGGCACGCTATCGACGCAAAATCGGTTTAGCGCTATTGGTGCATGCGGCGCGAATCTTTTGGTCGCCGACACGACACTATCTCTTTTCAAAAAGCGGTGCTCAAAATTATATTGAAACATTATAGGAAAAGTTGAGAACACACGCTCATCAGCCTGAACCAGGTAATGCTGGCGTAGGTGACATGAAAAGAGCGACGGGGCTCTTCGCAAGGGGAGCCCTATCTTTTTGTGCGGACGGGGCAAACCCGGTGTGCCGGACAGCTTGGCGATACCGCCCAATTTTTGTAGACTTGCACCTCGCTTCGGGCCCTTAGCTCAGTCGGTTAGAGCATCAGACTCATAATCTGAGGGTCGTTGGTTCGATCCCAACAGGGCCCACTTAATGCCAGGGACCTCTACAGAGGTCCTTTTTCATTCTGGATATGCCGACCCTTCAAATAAAGAATATCATCTTTGATCTTGGCGGCGTCATTCTCGATCTCTCGGTGGATGATACATTGATCGCATTTTCCCGCCTTTCCGGCTTGCCCCAGGAAAAGGTGAGGGAAATGTTTCTTTCCGCACAGGGATTTGAAGCGTATGAGAAAGGGTTAATGGATGACGATGCATTCAGGGACTTTGTGCGTGAGCTCTACGGGGTAAATGTCGATGCCGACGACATCGACCGCTGTTGGAACGCGATGCTCGTCGGATTCCCAGTGGAAAAACTACAATTGCTCAACAGGCTGAAGAGCCGCTATCGCGTTTTTCTGTTGAGCAATACCAACGGAATTCATCTCAACTATATCAACGGTGTCTTGTTGCCTGAAGCCACTGGACAAAACAACCTTGATTCCTATTTCCACGCGGCCTATTATTCACACCGCATGATGAAACGTAAGCCCGAGCCGGAGATTTTTGTTGAAGTATTGGAGGATAACAAACTCGATGCGGCGGAGACACTGTTTCTTGATGACAATGCCGCCAACGTGGAGGCCGCCATCGGCGTTGGTATCCAAGGCCAATTGGTGGATAGCAGGAATTTTATTTTAGACTATTTTGATGGGAAAGGAAACTAAACAGATACTGCTGCAGGTGGGCCTGTTTATCGCAACGTTTGCCACGACCACGCTGGCGGGCGCGGAGTGGGTTTATGGACGTTATTTGCAGTCGGGAGATTATACATGGAACGACTTCCTTTCCGGAATGAATTTCTCCATTCCGCTTTTGTTCATTCTCACCGTTCACGAATTCGGCCATTATTTTACGGCAATGTTCCATCGAGTCAAGACATCGCTGCCCTATTACATTCCCTTGCCGCCGGGCGGTCTTATTCCATTCTCGATCGGAACGTTGGGTGCCATTATCCGGTTGAGAACGCGACCAAAAAACAACCTTGAAAGCTTTGACATCGGTCTGGCAGGTCCTTTGGCGGGTTTTATTGTTGCGCTGATCCTGACGGTCTATGCGTTTCGCACGCTGCCGCCCCCCCAGTACGTTTTCCAATTTCATCCCGCGTACGAGGAATTCGGTCTGGACTACGGGGACTACGTCTATAGTGCCGAGTATCTTGCGGAGGCGGAGTTTATCGATGTCGAGCTCGGAACCAATTTGCTGTTTTGGATTTTTAGCAATACGATCGCTGATCCTGACCGTGTACCCAACACGCATGAATTGATGCACTATCCGCTGTTGCTCGCGTGTTACCTGGCTCTTTTTGTTACGAGTCTGAACCTCTTGCCGATTGGTCAACTCGATGGTGGTCACGTCGTTTATGGGCTTTTCGGGCGGCGACGTCATGGCGTTGTGGCTACCGTGTTTTTCGTGGCGCTAATCTTCTACGCCGGCCTCGGGTTGCCCTACCTGCACATGAAATTTCCGGGGACGATATTCGGAATGCCCGCAATCGCCCTGACGATGCCCGCCTACCTTCTGTTCCTAAGAGCGTGCTTCCGCGGATTGCAGTTGCCCAATCGCGATACGTGGATGTACGCGTTATTGATGTTTGCCGTTCACTTTGCGTCTGTGAACTTCTTCCCGGAGATCACGGGCTTTCACGGGTGGCTCTTGTTCGGATTTATTCTCGGCCGATTCATCGGCATTGGGCATCCTGGAAGTGAGATTGAGCATCCCCTTTCCCCTGGTCGCGTTGTCCTGGGATGGGTAACGCTGATCGTGTTTATCCTTTGCTTTAGCCCGGCTCCGATAAGGGTCAATTTCCCAATATGACGATCTTTTCCGTGCGGATGAATGAACCCTGTCGATAGCGGAGGATGTATAATCCCGGGGGCTGAATAAGTTCGACGGTCGTAATGTCTGTGGCGCGTTCAGCGCGGAAGGAAGCCTGATTCCCTGTCGCCGAAAAGATCTGAATGTCGTCGGCGGTTCCTTCAATGACAAATCTTCCCCGCGACGGGTTGGGATACACCGAAGCCCGGGGCGGTTCTTCGACGCCCACGTTGTCCCCGATTTCACCCGACCCGAATACCGGTCGTATCATGAGACTGCCCCTCACAAGTTGGTTTTGCTGCCACGTCCCGGTGGTGTTGACGAACATCCTGTCGCCGGTGTCACTACTCATGTCAAGTCCGATCAGCGTTAGCCCTTCGACGGGGGCCTTCCATCCGATGTAGAAACGAGGTTGTGTAACCAGTACTGCCGGAATGAACTTGAATCGCTGAAAGGTATTCAACCCGACATTGTTGACGCGCCTCGACGGTACACTTAGCAACACGGCGCCGGGCACGCCGTCGTTGTCCCGGTAGATGGTAAAGTCTACGATCTGATTGCTCCTGATCCCGTGGGGAGGGAAATACACATCGAACGCGACGAGGGTATCCTGTGTAAACGTCTCGTCGAAAGGCAGGTCAAATGCTACAGCGGCGAGGTTGCCGGATTCAATTAACCCCGCGGCATATTCCGCTACGCCGTCATCGTAGGCATAATAGGTAGAAAGATGATAGTCGGCCTGGACGGTGTCATTCAAAGTAAAAAGGATTGGCTCGTAGTTGGGGGTGTAATCGCCCGGGCCATCGGGATTGACGGGGACATTATCACCGGTGTTCAACGTTACCTTCAAGGTAATCGCCGTTGAATCCATTCCCGGCGGAAATTGCGCCGTATTCGAAAGGGAGGGAATGGTATCGAGCCGGATCGTCTTGTGTTCACGGGAAAGCAATATCCCGTTGGTTATATTGATCGCGGTGGAATCTTTTAACACCGTCTCAAATGATGAGGATTCGCCAGTAGTAGTATTCTCGCTGTAGAACGTCGCCTCTGTTCGGAAGTTAAGTGTAGCGAGAGCGTTCTTCATGTTCTGGATTTCGAACGCGACGTGGTTGAACTGTTCGTTGCTTCGCAGGTGCCGTCTCGGCATTGAGCGGTAGCTTCCGAACAACGGACCTAACGGAGTAGATATCGCCCGGTCCGGGAAGGAGAGGTCATTCGCATGCCTGCCTTTATTGAGATAGACATAGTCGATATTCCACGTATCGTATGGGCCGGATTGCCTACCAAATGACCGGAAACGAAAGCGAAAATGCTCATGGAACAACGAGTCTCCAGTTACCGGAATAATGGCGGCGTAGAACGTATCTGCCTTCAGCGTGTTGGTCGGTTCGATGCGCAACACAGAAGCCCATTTGCCACTTGCGTCCTGGAATTCCACTTCGAGGTAATCTTCATCGATGTCCGGAGCTTCGCCGTTGCCTTTCCATTGATACAGAAAGCTCAGGTAGACTGTCGATCGTTCAGCCATGGAGACGGGGTTGCTCGCATGCTCCGTGAGGTCGATCGCACGCGAAACGAGGCTGTCTGTATAACCTGTGATAAAGATGTCGGTGTTGTTGTATCCGATCCCCGCCGAATCCAGTCCGTCAAAAGTGGCGACGTTGAGGGTGGGCGGTTTGATCGCCATGCCATTGTTTACCCAAACGGTGTATCCCTTTTCCCAAAGCGCAGTATCCGGATACATGCCCAAAAAAGGTTTTGAAAAGTCATCCCAGAAGGGCAAAACAAGAGGCTCCAACGCTTTCGACCTCGCGATCTCCGATGGGTTACGGGTTGCGGCAAACTCATCACCGTTTCGGGGAAGGGGGAATGTCCGCAGCTGTGGAAATGCCGCGAAGGAGGAGAGGATCAACAGAAAGCACAAAAGGACCCTGGCGGACCGTGTGTGACGCCGGTATGCAGGATCATTCCGTGTTTGAAACATCATTCGAATTGGCCGTCGTTTTCGTCCTCATCCGGTAATTCAGTTCCGGGCGGGCCGATCCACAACTCGACTAAATCGCCTACCTTCACGGTCTCCGCCGGGTCCGGATATTGTTTTAAAACGATCGCTGCGGTGTTTGTCGTATCAGCCACCAGGTAAGGATCCTTTGCGATCAGGTAGGAACCGGTAATGATAAACTTCGCTTCATCGAAGGGTAGTCCCAAAACGTTTGGCATTGACAGCCTGTTGCTACCTCCGTCCATGACCACCAGGTCCACTACGGTTCCTTTAGGCACACGTGTATTAGGCTCAACTTTTTCGCCGTTCACGCGCATTTCCGTCACAGCGTTCAGGAATGGACCCCGCACCAGGTGTATCTTTCCCCTTTTCAATTCATTGGCCTTCAACCGTGCTTCGGCATTGATCAGTGATCCGTCGATCAGGTTGGGCAAGGGAACCGTTGGCGGGTTGACGCGATTGATTGACACGTAAACCTTTCGGCCCTCTTTAACCTTTGCACCTGGAGGAGGGAATTGTTTCAGGACGGTCAGGGGTGGATATTTTGCGGAATAGCTCGAATCGTTGACCTCAAAAATAAGGTCCCGACGGGTTAGCGATTCCTGCACTTTGTCAATCGGCAGGCCTTCGATATTCGGTACGGTGATGGACTCACCCTTGTTTGTGACGGCAGGCAGATAGACGAAAAAGTAAACGATCGCCAGCACCAACAGCGCTGTTCCCGCAAGGAGAACATGGATCAGCAGGCCGCCGAGCGTGTTGTTGTTGTACTTCTTGAGACCGAATTTCATAGGCAGTAAAAAAACAAATATAGGGGAATCAGAATTTCAGCGACGAATCGAATTCCCGTTCGATGCGTTTACCGTGGTTGTAACGCTCGTCAGCGAGGTCGAGCAACCGTGATATCAACGGAGTAAATTCCAGCCCGCGTTCCCTCCACATCATCGGGAACATACTGGAATTTGTGAATCCCGGGATAGTGTTGACCTCATTTACGTAAACATTCCCTTTTTCTGATAAAAAAAGATCCACGCGGGCGAAGTCGGCGCACTGGAGCGTTTCGTATGCCCGAACGGAGATTTCCCGAATTTTCTCCACGATCTTCGCGGGTCGGTCGGCCGGCACGTCGATACGTACAGCTTCAGGGTCGACGTATTTGGCGTCGAAGGTATAGAACTCGTATTTCGGATTAATGACGATTTCACCGGGCAATGAGGCTTCGGGCGGATTGTTGCCTAGCACGGCGCACTCGATCTCCCGTCCCTTAACAAAGGATTCAATCAAGAGCATATCGTCGTAGCGAAATGCTTCATCGACCGCTTTTTTAAAACCCTTTTCATTATTGACGCGTGCCACGCCCACCGATGATCCCAGGCTCGCGGCCTTAACCATAAATGGAAGTCCGAGTTCCTCCCTGGCTGATTTGAAGTCGATGTTATCGCGTTCTGAAAAGTGAAAGCTGATAAATTTGGTTACGGGCAGGCCAGCGGCTTTCAGGAGTTTCTTGGCAACCACCTTATTCATTGAGATCGATGAACCCAGCACACCCGTTCCCACCATCGGGATGTCCATGGCTTTTATCATTCCCTGGATGCTGCCGTCTTCGCCATCCGTTCCGTGCAATACGGGAAAAATGATGTCGGCTTTGAGCCGATCGCCGCTCGACAAAAGAATGAAGCCCGGACTTTGCGCATCCAGGATAAGACCCATTGCCTTGCCCTGCTCAATCTCGCGGGTCACCGTCGACGTGAGGAACCATTGACCGGCGCGCGTGATGCCGACCGGCAGGGGTTCAAACCGGTCCTTATCAATAAAATCAAAAATGTTTCTGGCAGAATTGACGGATACACCATGCTCTACAGACCTACCCCCGTACAGAATGGCCACTTTCTTTTTTTTCGACATCTCGGGTGTTTTCAGTTCAAAGATATTCAAAACCGGGGAAAATGCCCTTTCCACATCGTTGCTACTATTCGGAAACGAGTATTCGTTCCGCGTAGTACCTGTCTCCGATTTTTAATCTGATCACATAGAGGCCGGCCGTAAGCTTTTGCTGCGGTTCAATGGGATAGGTTTGATTCAATACGTTTTGAAGGGTACCATTGGCAAATGTCCTTCCCATGACGTCGGTGATGCTGAACGCTACATCAGCGCGCTCCTGGAGATTAAAGGTGATTTTGAGTTCGCTGGCCCCGGGGTCAGCAGGGTCATATCCGTATATGGAGTACGGGGTTTCAGTCTCTACCAGATTGGGCACTGCTGCGGTAAAGAATTCCACGTTGTCAACGAAGAGATTGTTGCCCGATTTGTTTGTTACGCGAAAGGCAATTCTTGCTTCTTTCTCGCCGGCAAGATGATTGAGATTTACCACGAGGTTCTCCAACCAGTCCCCGGATGCATTAGGGATCCAGAAATCATTCTGTTCGAGTTGGGTCAGGGCTACATTGAGCACCGGTTCGAAGGTGTTTCCGCAGTCTGTTGATGACAGCACATCGAGTATCTCCTGGTTGCCGCTCCTCCTACGAGAAGAAACGTCGAATACCATGCTTGCCTCGGAGGCATCGGAGAAATCCAGCACCGGGCTGACGAACCAGGCCTGGTCGCCAACCCATTCATTGTCAAAACTGCGAAAGGCGACAGCAGAGCCGGTCCCGGTAGCAAACTTCTCCCAGTTCATTCCACCCTGCGGATTAACGATCGACCACGTTCCCGTAAACATTCCTTCAAAGTCTTCGCGCAGAGGGATTCGATCTTCTGCGGTGTTGTGAATAATCTGATACCTGATGGTGTCGTTCTCGCTGATGTTGTCAGCGCCCCCGTCGGGGTTCCTGACAATCGTCAACAGGTCGTTTGGCCCTTCCTGCAACCCGATGGGCGGCAGGACGAAATCCATCGATGTTCCGGGCTCAAAGTTTGTGTTTTGAAATACGGCCACCTGGGACGGGGAGCCGTTAAGGCCGTAAAGCACCTCGAAGTAGTCGATGGTGGAGGTGCCGTTATTCTGAATACGAAGGACCGGCTCCACCAAAGAGGAGCAAGTGACAGGAGACGGCCTCACGACCTCTGCCAATGCCAGGTCGTTTGATTGCGTGACGATCAGCGACACATTGTCGAGGTAGAGGTTGTTGCCGAAATCCGATATCGAGACGAAGGCGAGTTGTACCCTTTCCTCTCCCAGAAAATTGTTTAAGTCGACTTGCTCTCGTCGCCATTGTCCGGCATCAGCGGGAGTGAATGCACCTGAACCTGGTGCGGTGGCCAACGAATTCCCTGCCTTGTCATAGACGATAGTTCCTTGATCAAGGGGTTGACAGTCGGTGAGCACTACTACTTGCAGACGATCGAAGCTTGCACCGAACCTGGCATGCGCAACATAGAACACCAATGTCGCTACTGGCGCTGAAGACAGGTCAAAGACCGGGCTGTACAAAATGTCCTTTTCGCCGAACCCGTCGGCATAGTTGAAATGATTGAGTTTCAGGGCGCGATTGCTATGGACATCGCGTGGGGCGAATGCAATCTCCCAGGTAGTCTTCTGGTCAGGGTTTTCGATTGTCCATAAGGGTGGCCACGTTTCGAAGTTCTCCTGAAATGGAACGTTTATCCTGTTGGGTATGATAAATTCACTACTGAGATCGTTGTTGGTTGTGTTTCCGTCGGTAGTGCCGTTAGTCTGTAAAATCTCCACCTCAATGTTGAAGGTTCCCGCGAGGAGGTTCACCGGATCGAAACTCAATTGTGTCGTTTCCAGCGGGGCGAGGTTCATTGAGAAATTTTTCGAAGTGGAGGATCCGTCGATGCTCAGGCTGAGTGTGGCCGAGGTAACGTTGTTACTGCCGTAGTTGCGGACTTCCACTACGGGCGTTACCGTGGTCTCACAATACGATGATTGGGGTGTAACCAGCGCGCGAATCCCGAGGTCGTTTGCCACCGGGATTGGGTCGTTCAAGGCGTGTGACGTGATAAGGCTGGCCCTGCGTGGGCTGTTTTCCAACACGGCGATCATGCGGTCGACCTGGCCCTCGGTAAATAAGTTCATACATCCGTCGTCGCTGTAGTCCATGAAGTTCTGGAACATTTTGGCGGAGGTGCAGGCATCTCCGGTCGGATGGGACGGACATCCATTGGTTTGTCCGGCCTGGTTGGGTGTGTCGATCACGTTGTCGGTTCCCGAGCAGCTTCCGCCGTCGTCACCCCAAATGTGTTTCAATCCGAAAAAGTGACCCATTTCATGGGTGGCGGTTCGGCCTTTGTTGAAATCCGCGACAAGGTTGAATGCGCCGTGATCGATTGAGCCGAATGCGCGGTGCCAGATCACGATGCCGTCGGTAAGCCTGTTTTCTGAAGAGTTTTCAAGTCCTGGAAGGTTGGAGACCGGCAATTGTGCCCATCCCAGGTAGCCGTTGAGATTCGCCACCCAGATGTTGATATAATCTTCCGCTGGCCAGTAGCTCTCCGATTTCAACAGGTAGTTATCCTCCAACGAATATGACGACTTCGTTCCCTGCACGCGTACAATGCCGTTGGTGGCCAGACCCTCGGGATCTTGCTTAGCCATGACGAATTTTATATCAAGACTTCCCGCCACGGGTGCGAACATGGCCGGTGTTTCCGAGGCATCTGCATTGAGCCGTTTGAAATCTTCGTTTAGCACCTGCAGTTGCGAGAGAATCTGCGCATCAGGGATGTTCGCGCCGACACCAACAGGCTCACCGTTGTGAATCACATGAACAACGACGGGCACCTGGTAGGGTCCTTGCTTCGACCGAGCTACCTTTTTTTCCTGGATCGTTCTGCTGATCCAATTCTCAAAGATTTCGTGCGTTTCCAGTAAGGC
>CAZIAG010000103.1:0-10037 GCA_964537375.1 uncultured Roseivirgaceae bacterium | reverse complement strand
TGGTACAATGTAGCGAATCTCGGACTGCAGCATATTGATCTCGACGAGGCTTCCCCGGGAGAGCCAGGGCATGCCCCGACCATTTTGGGTGATGATATTGAACCGATCTTCCACCTTAAAGATGATCCTTCTCAGACCTTCACTGGCCCTCCCGGCCTTGACATCAGGAAAGTGCCCACAGGCAGGCTTCCTGTGCCGATCGCCCATCTGGGCTTTGGTCTCCCCAAGGGATTTGACGTAAAAGTACGGTACGCACCGACCCTGGATTTGGGCAACGAGTCTTCTCTCAAGCTTTTCGGTATCGGTGTGATGCACGACGTTAAACAATGGATTCCCGGTATCAAATTGCTGCCGTTCGATCTATCGGGATTCATCGGTTTCACGAAGCTCGACATCAACACCGCGCTTGATGCGCAGGACAATCCCGACCAACAGGGTATTTTTAAGATAAATGCTACCACCGTTCAGGGCGTTATCTCCAAGAAATTTTCCGTGGCGACGATCTACGGCGGTGTAGGCTATAACATTGCCAAGTCAAACCTCGCGTTGAAGGGAACCTATGACCTGGGCGACGGCACAGAGGCAAAAGATCCCATCGACCTGAGCTTCGCCGCCTCCGGACCGCGCGTTACTGCGGGATTTCGTCTGAAACTCGCCGTGCTGACACTTCATGCGGATTACACCATGCAGAAGTACAATAGCCTCACAGTTGGGCTGGGCGTTAGCGTGCGCTAAGTATTAAGAAGTGGCGTCTGCCCGGTGGCGTCAACCAACGACGCGTCGGGCAGACGTTGTTTACTTCCCGGAATAATTTGGTTTCCTCTTTTCAATGAAGGCTTTCATCCCTTCCTTCTGGTCTTCAGATGCGAACGCCAGGTAAAAGTTCTTCCGCTCAAACATCAGGCCTTCGTCGAGGTGCGTTTCGAACGAACGGTTCACTGCCTCTTTGGCCAATAGTGTTGCGATGGGCGACATCTGAGCGATCTCCTTTGCCAATTGTACGGCTTCCCTTAGGTACATCTCGACCGGCACAACCCGGTTGATGAGGCGATATTGCATCGCTTCGTCAGCGGAAAGAAAGCGTCCCGTGAGCACGAGTTCCATGGCCTTTGCTTTTCCGATGGCCTTGGTGAGCCGTTGCGTTCCACCCGCGCCGGGCAAAACGCCAATCTTTATTTCAGGCTGGCCGAATTTTGCCGTCTCTGATGCGATGATCATGTCGCAGGTCATGGCGAGTTCGCAGCCCCCGCCAAGCGCGAAACCCGATACCGCCGCAATCAAGGGTTTTCTTGTCTTGCGGATCTGATCCCACGTGCTGAACTGATCAATCATAAGCATATCGATTGCCGTCTTGTCGGCCATCTGCTTAATGTCGGCCCCGGCAGCGAACGCTTGCTCATTGCCGGTTATGACGATGCATCGCACCCGATCGTTCTTATCCAGCTCACGCAATGCGTCGCGGAGCTCGTGCATGAGTTGCAGATTCAACGCATTGAGCTCCTTTGGTCTGTTCAGCCGGATCAACGCGACAAACGGCTCGTGCTGTTCTTCGATGACGATGTATTCCATGGGATCGGGATGTTTGTGAATCTTGGACATGCCCTGTCAAACGGGCCTTGTAAAAGTACTGAAGATAATCAGAGCCGGCAAAGTCGATCGTTTCTAGCGGATGTAAGAACCAGGGAATGAGCGCAGGAAAATACCAGGCGCCGGAATTGATTTATTTGGTTCATTGTTCCTTATTTGCGTAACTACCTGTTAACCCTGCTGATCCCAGTAATGAATAGAAAACTGAAGGTACTGTTTGTCTGTCTCGGCAACATCTGCCGTTCACCGCTGGCCGAGGCTGTTTTTAAACACAAGATCAAAGAACGCGGACTTGACGATCGGATCGATGCCGATTCCTGCGGAACATCGAACTATCACATTGGCGACCCGCCGGATTCACGTACGTTGGCCAATGCGAAACGCAACGGGATCGAGATCGATCACTGCGGACGGCAGTTTAGTACGGACGACTTCGAGACGTTCGATTATATCCTGGCTATGGATCGCAGCAACTACGTCAACCTAATTCGCCAGGCAAACACGGACAAGGATCGATCAAAGGTCCAACTCATGCGCGATTACGATCCCTACGGCGAGGGAGAGGTACCCGACCCGTACTATGGCGGCGAACGCGGTTTTCAGGAGGTCTTCGAGATCCTGGATCGGTCCATGGACAAGTTCATCCGTCACCTGGAGCAGGAAGTTCTTTCCGAGAAATAGGAAGATTCTTTTCGTCGAAGGTTACCGCTTTGCTTGGGTCGGACAGGCGCGCCCTGTGCCGGTTCTAATTCCGCACCAGGACTTGAAGCGTTGATCGCGAGGACTGCTCCAATAATACGCCCGGTCGCTTCCTGAATTGTTCGAAGCTTTCCTCGTCGTAGTTCTTCACCGTGATCAACGTCAGCCCGGTATTGTAATACACTTCAAAAGAGTGTTGCAGTTGTTCGATGAGGGCAGACAGTTTTTGTTCGTTGAAATCAATACAAAACGAAAACGATATCGCTGAGTTCTGCATCAGGTTCAGGTGGACGTTAAGCTGGGATACGGCATGGAAAATCCTGCTGAGGTGCGCTTCGGTGATGAACGTGTAGTCTGTAACCTTGCAGGAGATCAGGCACTGATTGTCTTTGAAAACGATCAGCGGAGGAAGGTGGTCGACACGGCACTCGTGAATCTTCGTTCCATCGCTCGAGAGGTCGGCGAAGCTTTTGACATACAGGGGAATACCCTTGTTGGCAATCGGTTTGATCGTCTTGGGATGAATGACGGACGCGCCGTAGTACGTCATTTCGGCGGCCTCCTTAAACGGAAGTTCTTCGAAGACAACGGCGGCCGGCATTCGTTTGGGATCCGCGTTCATTACGCCGGGCACATCCTTCCAGATCGTTACCGACTCCGCGTCGAGACAAGAACCAAAGATAGCTGCAGTGAAATCGGAACCGTCGCGCCCCAGCGTGGTTGTTAGCCCGTCCGGCGTGCGGCCGATGAAACCTTGCGTGACCAGTGACGTCCCTTTTTGAAGCACGCCTTTCAAACCTTGAATGTTGTTACAGGTCGTTGCCCAATCCACGTTCGCTTCGCGAAAGGTGTGGTCGGTGGCGATGTAGTTACGAGCGTCGATCCATTCAACGTTCATCCCCGCGGCAGAAGTCAGGTAATGTTGAAGGATGAGCGTAGACACAATTTCTCCGACACAGATGACCTGGTCGTAAAGCAGATCAGGATTCGTGGTTTGCCGAAATTGACTTTCGGCATCCGTCCACGCAGAAGCTACGCTTTCGGATACCGGATGCCCGGGCGGAAAAAGTTCGCTAATGATGCGGGCGTGGTATTCTTTTAATATCGACAGTTCGGGTGACCAGGGTCTGGCAGCGAGAAAGGCGGCAATGGCCCGTTCGAGGTGGTCGGTGGTCCTGCCCATGGCAGAGACCACAATGACCATAGGATCGGAACCATTTTTTTGTAGAATTCGCGCCACGTTTTTCACGCCGGACGAATCCCGTACGGACGCGCCGCCGAATTTAAAAACCTTCATTTTGATTGTACTAAATCGATTGCGGGTTAACTTTGCAGCAGGTTCTAAAGTAATGAAAACTACCCTTAACGTGTACACGACCAGCATTGAAACTTCCCGGATTGCTCAGCCGATCGGGACGGCACTGGACCGGTTTATCAAGAACCACCAAAACCAGTTTCCGTATGCCAGCGGTGAATTGTCACAACTGTTGCGAGATATCGCGCTGGCATCGAAAGTCGTGAACCGCGAAGTCAATAAGGCGGGACTGATCGACATCATGGGCGCCAACGGGTCGGTAAACACAGGGGGTGAGCAGCAACAGAAACTGGATGTACTCGCCAACATCAGGTTCACCCGGGCATTGATGAAGGGGGGAGAGGTTTGTGCCCTGGTATCCGAAGAGTCGGAGTCGTTTGTCGACCTGAACAATGAAGGGAAATATGTGATTGCCATCGATCCGTTGGACGGCTCCTCAAATATCGATGTAAACGTGTCCATCGGGACCATCTTTTCTATTTACCGGAGGAAGAGCCCGGTCGGTATGCCCATCCAGGACCAGGACATTCTTCAAAAGGGTACGGAACAGGTGGCCGCCGGCTACATTCTCTACGGATCATCAACGATGCTTGTCTACACCACGGGGCACGGCGTGAATGGTTTTACGTATGAACCCAGCCTGGGTGAATACTTTCTTTCTCACCCCGACATGCAAATGCCCGAAGACGGCAAGATCTATTCTATCAACGAAGGTTCAGCCAACTCATTCAGCCCGGGAGTTAAAGCCTACATTCAGCATTGTAAAGACAACAAATACACCGCGCGTTATATTGGCTCGCTCGTCGCCGATTTTCATCGGAACCTCCTTAAAGGGGGAATCTATATCTATCCGTCGACTGAAAAGGATCCGAACGGAAAGCTTCGCCTGATGTACGAATGCAACGCGCTCGCATTTATTGCAGAGCAGGCGGGAGGAAAGGCATCGGATGGCAACAGGCGGATCATGGACCTTGAGCCCACACAACTACACCAGCGAACACCTTTCTACGTCGGTTCGAGCAGGATGGTGGAGAAAGCCGAAGCTTGCCTTGATTAGCCCCGACATAAAGGAAACGCTGGGAGCAAGGAACCGGAGACTTTGGATTGTTCGGAGTACAAGAATCATCGGTAAAGGTCTTGCGTCCGAATAATCTCACTTAAGATTCCTCCGCATTTCATCGGGAAAACCGGATTGACTTCCATCCAGGTCGCTGCGTACTTTAAGAATGAAAAGCGAATCCGATTGAACGGGTTTCATCGGTGACGAACGTATTCGCGCCCCACGCCTCGGTTGGTCACTTTTAACCTTAAATAACATGAAAAAGAACCTCTCCAAATTCAGTTCACCGGAAGATGAACTCCGCGCTGAAAACGCCCTGCTCAAACTCAAACTGGAAACCGAACTCGGAATGACCGCCAGCACGTCAGGCGATATCGATCCGGAACTCGAACATGAGTTCCTGAGGAATGTCTACGAGTTGGAACGCCAATTCAGCGAAGGAAAAATGACAACGGTCTATGAACGGATCGGTGCACCGGCGTTCACCGCTGCCGCGTCGCTGAATAACGATGAAATCTCTCGTGAGCTACGTCGCCTCCGTGCGGCGATGGAAGAAGCAGGAATTGGACTTGATACCCTTTGCGAATACGACGATGAAGTAATCTATCGCTTCATCACCGAGGAGTTGTTCCGGAAAGAGATCGCCGACATCCGGATACCGGGGATGATGGCACACTTTATCTATGAGGAATTTCACCCCAATCACGACTACAGCTTGCGTGAATTGTCGCGGCGATTCATCGATCGAGTGTTGAAAGGGAAATGGGATCCGGAATATGATAGGGCTGACCTGGCTGAAATCGTCGCCCTTGATCGAAAGGATTATTCAAGGGATGCATTTGGTGAGATCGTAAGGCTATTTCAGGGCGGACGGATAAGCGCTGAGATCGAATCGTTTGATTTCACCGAAGTCCATTTCGATATTGAAAAGGGCAACGGTCGCGCAACGGGAAACCTCGCGTATACGCTGGATACACCGGGCGCAGTGCAAAGTCATCGCGGTGAATGGCTTTTTGAATTCGAATGGAGCGAGGGCCGCGATGACTGGGCCATCCGCGGGGTTCAGTTGCCCGGGTTTTCGGTCATGTCGTGACGCCGAGTCGAGCGATATCGCCGCCTGCGGTCGCGCGTGATTCAGACCCTTGACAGCGCCTTGTCGAGGTCGGCGATCAGGTCTTCGTGATCTTCGATGCCGATGCTTAGCCTGATCAGCGAGTCGACCAATCCAGATTTGGTGCGCTCGTCTTTCGGAATGCTGGCGTGTGTCATGGATGCTGGGTGATTGATCAGGGATTCAACACCGCCGAGCGACTCGGCCAGCGAGAAGACGGTGACGCTGGTCATTAGTTTGTTTGCTTTTTCGATACTGTCGTCCCGAAGGGTGAATGAAAGCATTCCGCCGAAATCCCGCATTTGTTTTTTGGCCACTTCATGGTTCGGGTGGTCCGGGAAGCCTGGCCAGTACACCTTGCCCACCTTGGGATGCTGCCGAAGAAATTCGGCTACCTTCCTCCCATTGAGGCAGTGGCGTTCCATTCGAAGATGAAGGGTCTTGATACCACGCAACACGAGAAAAGAATCCTGAGGCCCCGGAACAGCGCCGCATGAGTTTTGGATAAACGCGAGGTCCTGGTAAAGCTTTTCGTCGTTCATGACCAAAGCGCCCATAATGACATCGCTGTGACCGCCAAGGTATTTTGTTACCGAATGCATCACGATATCGGCGCCTAGGTCCAAAGGATTCTGAAGGTAAGGCGACGCAAATGTATTGTCGACGGCAACGAGGATGTTTTTCTTCTTTGCTATTTCTACCGCCGCCTTGATATCGACGATATTCATCAGTGGGTTGGTCGGCGTCTCGAGCCAAAGGAGTTTCGTGTTGGCATTGATCAATGGCTCGATGTTGGCAACGTTGGTCAGGTCGATAAAATGGAACTTGATACCGAAACGTTCGAATACGCGTTTGAACATCCGGTACGATCCACCATACAGGTCGTTGCTGGTAATTACTTCGTCACCCGGACTGAGCAGTTTGACAACGGCATCCGTTGCGCCCATGCCCGACGAGAAACAAAGCGCAAATTTTCCGTTCTCGAGCGCGGCGAGACTTTTCTGAAGCGAGTTACGCGTAGGATTCGCGCCCCGGGCATAGGCGTATCCCTTGTGCTGGGCAGGCGCTTCCTGGACATAGGTGGATGTCTGAAAAATCGGCGTCATAATAGCGCCTGTTGAAGGATCCGGCTCAACGCCGGCGTGCACTGCTTTCGTTCCGAACTTCATGAATTGCTTATTAACTTGTGACAAAAATAGGCGAATTCGCCCAGACCTAATGTTTTGCTGCTCACTTTAAATAGTCTTCCCGCATTATGCGAAAGAAAATCACAGCCGCTGTAAAATGAAAAAGAAAACCACCAAGACTAGTTCACGAAAAACATCGCCGCGAGGTACGTCAAACGCAAATGAACTACCCGTTAAATCGTTCAAGACGGCCATCCAATGGCGACAGTGGCTCGACAAGAATCACGGAAAGGCCCGCGGAATCTGGATCAAAATATACAAAAAGGATTCGGGCGTGCCCTCTGTCGACCGAGGCGCGGCCTTGATGGAGGCGTTGTGCTACGGCTGGATCGACGGCCAGGCAGTCGGCAAAGACGAGCAAAGTTATCTTCAAAAATATACGCCACGGCGGAAGGGCAGTATCTGGTCAAAACGAAACATCGAATACGTTACCAGCCTTGAGCGAGAGGGCCGGATGAAACCCGCCGGATTGAAACAAGTCGAACTGGCGAAGGCCAATGGCCAATGGGACCGCGCATACGATTCGCCCCGCAACATGAAGATACCGGAAGACTTTTTGGCCAGGCTCGCTCGTAACCGGAAAGCAAAGACTTTTTTTGAGACATTGAACAAGACGAATACGTTTGCCATTTCGTGGCGCCTTCAAACGGCGAAGAAGCCGGAGACACGAGAGCGGCGAATGAAGGCCATCATTGAAATGCTCGCCCGGGGAGAAAAATTCTATTGAGCCCGGGACCGCCAGTAACTTTGAATCACTTCTTTCCAATTGTCGCTGCTCTTCAAGTAGAGCGCGGTGTTGATCAGCATCCGGTCTTCTGGAGTATACTCCCCCATGGACTCGACCGTCCTTATGATCAGCTCGTAAAATTGAGTGCGGAAATTTTCTCCCTCCTGGCTGGCAAGCGCCTCAAGATTTCTAAATATCTTCTCCGCGCTGAGTTGGGCAATGTTTTCGGCCGCCGTCTTTTGTTCATCGGGGGATACTTTCTGTACCCGAATTTCAATGCCCCTCGGTTCCTTTTCCGGCGTAACTTCTTTTACTTTTTCCTTTAGCGGTGTCGGTGTTGCCAACGTCGCCGCCTGTTGCTTCAGAAATTCATCGAGGTCTTTCAGCGTGTTCTTCTTCCTGCTCATGAAAGGTGTTTTAAGATCTCTTCGGCAATGGGCCGATAGGCTTTCTCCGCATCTACCGTGCTGAAGTTAACGAAGACATTCTTTTGGGGTACGATTACAGGCAGGATGATGGCATCGAGATTCTTCAGACTCTCCCTTACCGTGTAGAGGTTTGTTGCGCTGTGAATTCGGTTGGGAAGAATGAGAATCTTGAGTTGCGGTTTCAATTGCCGGGCCGGCGAAAGGTCGGTGACCGTTTGGTATGTAACCAGGAGATCGTTTTGAGTAAGACTTGTCGGCACGACAACCAGGTCGCTTACGAGACACAGTTTCTTGATTCCCTCATCGGTTGTTTTGCCGGCACTGTCGACGATAATGATATCGTTTTTCCGACTGTCACGGATGGAGGTCAATTCATCGGCGACGTCGCTGTCCTGGGAACCGAGGATGTCAAAACCGTTCTTGCTGTTGCCTGATTTGAAAACCTCCATTTTCCGGAGGGTGTTCAACGTGTAGTTGGCGTCGGTCTCCACGACCACGACCTTTTTGCCGAGGTCCGACAGCGTGGTGGCCAGGTTGATTGCGTTGGTCGTCTTGCCCGTTCCTCCCTTTCTGCTGATAAATGAAATTACCTTCGCCATGCCTAAAAATAGGAAAACCCGCAGGTTTTAAAAATGCGGCAGCACGACTTTATGCAAAACTACAGGCTTCGATCAGGATCGAATCGCTCCAGGTAGTCGGCCACTCGACGCACGAAACTTCCGCCCAAAGCGCCGTCCACTACGCGGTGGTCGTAGGAGTGCGACAGGAACATCTTGTGTCTGATCGCGATTGCATCGCCGTAAGGCGTTTCGATAACAGCCGGCTTTTTCTGGATGGCGCCCAACGCAAGAATAGCGACCTGGGGTTGCATGATTATCGGTGTTCCCATGACGTTGCCAAAGGAACCTACGTTCGATACAGTAAACGTTCCACCGGCGAGGTCATCGGCCTTCAGTTTGTTTTCGCGCGCGCGTCGCGCAAGGTCATTGACTTTTTTGGCAAGCCCCGTGATGTTGTATTGGTCGGCATTGCGGATAACCGGAACGATCAGGTTGCCTGTCGGTAGTGCGACGGCCATCCCGATATTTATTTCCTTCTTCTTGATGATGCGATCACCGTCAACCTGTACATTGATCATCGGATAATCCTTGATCGCCAGAACCACCGCTTCAATAAAGATCGGTGTAAAAGTGAGGGTATCTCCTTCGCGCTTGCTGAATTCGTTCTTGACCTTGTTGCGCCAGAACACGATGTTCGTAACATCGGCTTCGACGAATGAGGTGACGTGCGGAGAAATGCGTTTGGAATCGACCATCCTTTCGGCGATCATCTTCCGCATCCTGTCCATTTCAATGATCTCATCCCCACCAGTTATCGAAACGGGAACCTTCTGAGGTGCTTTTGGAGCATAAGTCCCTGAGTCATGATAGACGGGGATGACGCCGCCACCGCTCTTGCGATGTTGCAGGTAGTTGAGGATATCTTTCTTCGTGACGCGACCCTCTAATCCCGATCCCGGGATGGTTTCCAGTTCTGCGACGGGAATATTTTCTTCCTTCGCAATGTTCTTTACGAGCGGTGAATAGAATCGGCTGGCTGATTTGAAATCGGGTTGCAAAGTTGAACCGTTTGAACCGTTGGTAGTCGTAGTCTCCATCACAGCGGTAGCCGTAGTCTTTTTTTCTGACTGCGGAGCAGCTCCGGTGGGAACTGCGACAGGTCGTTCCACGTCGCTGTCGGTAGTGATCACTGCGATGGGCTTGCCTACCTTGACGACTTCCCCTTCTTTGGCAAGTATCTCTTTCAGCACACCGGCATGGGTGGAGGGTACTTCGGTATCGACCTTGTCGGTAGCCACTTCCAGGACAGACTCGTCCTGTTCAATGGTATCGCCGGGCTTTTTTAGCCACTTGAGGATCGTGG
>CAZIAG010000102.1:0-10134 GCA_964537375.1 uncultured Roseivirgaceae bacterium | reverse complement strand
TACCCTGGATACTGCCGGAGCCGTACCAACCAGGTTCCAGCACGACGACGAGGTCCCCACAACGCTTGGGATGATAACCGCGAATGGCCATCCCCTTCAGGCCGGCCTCGTCATAACTGCCCTGCCGCAGCGCGCTTTCGGAAAATACCTGGGCGACTCCCTCCTGCGCCATCAGAAAGTTGCTGACCAACTCGGTCGCCACCAGCATATCAATGCCACCAGAACGCGGTTCGCTGCGAAATGCATCGTGATTGAGAAACACCTGCGTTCCATCGATAGTCTCAATGATCTCCCGGTCAGGAAAGTATGACTTCAGGAAATCGGTAAGATGGGCGCGTACATAGGAAGTACGGAAATACCCGGCTGAGATCTTGTTATCCTTCAGGTATTGCGCCACATCAGAAACCGCGTGATCGGCCGTGAGAAACACCACATAGTTGCCACTGCCCACCTTGGCGTCGAGTGTTTTCAGAAGGTCGGCGATATTTCGGTCAAGTCGCAGGTATGCATCCTCGAGTTCAACGGCCCGGGGTCCCATGGCGTGGCCGAGGATATCGGTCGTGGAGTACGATACCGCCAGGAAGTCGGTCCATTGGTCGCGTCCAAGTGCCTCACCCTCGATGGCGGCCTTCGTCATTTCAGTAACGTAGTCGTTGCCGAATGGAACCGTCGTCAGCAATCCATAGTCACCGGCCTTTCGTAAAACACTCAGGTCATAGGGAAAGGTTGCCTCTTTCCCCGCCAGCTTCGCCTCGTAGGGTGAGTCGTCCGGGCCACTTGCCGAATATTTCTCTGGCGCGAGCAGAAGATTCCAGGTCTGCGAAAGGTACTTGTCGGCAAGCTTTTGGGCATTGAACTTTTCCACCCACGCCGGCAACTTGTCCATGTACCATGTGCTTGTAATAAATCCTCCTGTACCGCTATCGAACCAGTAAGCTCCGTCGGCCAGGTGACCGCCGGGCAGTACGGCTCCCCTATCCTTGATCGATATACCAATGACCTTTGCGCGCTTTTGCGTGAAGAGTTTCAGTTCATCGGTGACCGTGGTCGTCAACAGTCTCCAGGGAGATACGTCGCCGTTCCCCTAGGCTACACCGACGACTTGCTGCTGAGGGTCTCCCACACAGTTGACTCTTGTTTTTGTCTCCTTGTCATACCAGTCGTTGCCAATGATTCCATGAATGGCGGGTGTAGTACCCGTGTAGATCGACGCATGACCGGGCCCAGTATACGTGGGAACATAATTGTAATGGCCATTCCTCACCATGAATCCTTCATTCATCAGGCGTCTGAACCCATCGGATCCAAAATTGTCGTAATAGCGATAGAGGTACTCCTGCCTCATCTGGTCTACCACAATGCCGACAACCAATTTTGGTCGGTCAGAAATTCCCCGCGGGTCCTGCGCCTCGATGCGAAAGACGATGAGGAGCATGACTGCAAACAGTGTTGTTCTCATAAAGTCAAATGAATGGGGGCAATATAGTCAATAACCCCGCATTATGGCGAGGTCGACTCTGCGATTTACCCACGCAGCCTCGCATTGTTGGCTATGAAAGTAACGCTCCATCTTTACACCGTGGTCCAACCGGTGACCGGGCAGGCCGCGAGTGAGTCAAAACTTACCCTCAATACAGCATTTTCTAATCGCTGTCTCGACAGTATATCCGATCATACTCATCTGCATCGGCATAAATGGCCCGACGGAGGAACTTGCCATTGGCATCGTAGTAGATCACCACAAACACCGCAGCTTCAGCAACGTGCTTCTCGGTGAAGTACATCGGGTCGTCAGGAGATCCGACATTGACCAGGTCAGTGAAGGTCGGCTGGATGACTACTCCGCGAGAATTGCTCACAACGCCATAGCCGGCCGGTGATCGTATGATGACCACTCTTTCCTCCGCATCATCCCTTTCAATACGAATATCGCGCAACTCGGAAATGGTTGTCACTCTTCGGTTGAGGTCGTACAATGCCCAGTAGGAGCCCCGTTTGATCCACGCCGTACTGTCGTTCCAGGGAAGGATTTCATCAAAGAGAAGGTCATCGACCCGTTGCCCTTTCCAGTTGATGAACCTGTACGCGCCGTCGCGAAAGGCGACGAGTAACCTGTCGGAGTAGACGCGAATATTCTTTTCATAACTCGGTCTGATCAACTCCTCCGTCTTTGGATTATACAAACCAAATTGCCTGTCGCGGAGCAGCGAAACCACGTTGTCCCTTACGGTGCCAATGGCGTCGAATTCCGCGCGAAGCACCACCTTCCCATCGATGTTTAACAAGCCTTTTTTACCCTTCCTGGTTACGATGAACAGGTTTCCGCCGGCGTGCTGAATATCCTCGAACAACGCAGTAGAAAATCGTTGACCACCCTTTACATCATACAACGTGTTTTGTTTACCCACCGCAAGCAGGAACGCGGTAGAATCTTTTCCCGGGATAAACCTGAGTTGAGTTCCCGTTGAAAAGCTGCGGCGGGTGTCGGGACTGAAATGGACCACAACGCTGTCGCCAGTCGGTGTTACCAGGAAAGGGCCCTCAAAGGCGATACTGTCATATCCACGGGTCGTCAGGGCGCCGGAGATCGGGTCCAACACATGCCATAGCGAATCCCGGCGAATCAGCAACCTGGGGTCGCGCAGAATGTGATCAGTAAATGGCCCGGCCGACCTTCCGTTCTTGAGAAAAAAAGTTATCGTCTGATCTGCATTAGCCGCATATCCTCCAAAGAAGGGCGAAACCGAATGCGGGCCAATCGCAACAAGCGGCTCCAGGTTGCGGTCTAGCACACCCTGGTGATCATCCACCGTAACGAGTAGGTGGTCGTTGAACAAGGGTCGCACTTCATCAAACGGCCCCGAGAATTCCGCGTTGCCTGTTTCCGCAAAGTGAGACAACTGGTCGATGGTGATGGCATTCCAACCAGCTTCATCTTTAAGCAACACGATCGGCCCATGAGTACTGAGATCTTTCCATTGGCGATCATCCAGCGGTCGGCCTGTCAGTCCGTACAACTGCCATAGTCCGTTTCGCTTTATGGCGACAAAACGGTTTTCAACCAGACGAGCATCGTCGACGCAACGATGTGTGACAAGCCCCGATTTATGGACGACGTGTCTGCAGGTGGATTCCGTGATCAGCAGGTAGCCGCTCCCCATATCGTCCAGTTCGCTCACCTCTCCGGGATAGACCATTGCACCGTTGCGAGCGAGAACACCTTCCGGCACCACGATCACATCTTCGGTGATATTCCCGCACAGGTAGACTTCGTCGATGGATTTGAACTGCGCCGGTATCACGTCCTGCCCCTGCTTATCCATCATTCCGAAGCTGCCATCCTGCAAGAATGGCACAAGATAACTCTCCTGGAGTCTTGCGATGTGTCGAAGGGAGTCCGTCAGGTAAGGCTGCATCATCGGATGCCCTGTCGGCACTAAATGAAAGAGGAAATCGGAGGCCGTGCGAGCGTATTGTCCGAGGCGATAGGTCTCCAGATAACGGACGAAATCCGACGGTCGTCCCGGAAGCGTGTACAGTTCAAAGATCGCTTTCTCCACCTCCTCGCGGTACGGCGTCGTAGGATGGTCCTTTAGGAATTTTTCATAGCTGGAAAGTTTTCCGTCGGCGATTGAAGACTGATAAATCAGTCTTTCGTAAGCCCTTCGCGCGAGGGGTGCCTCGACGGCATCCGGATATTTCTGAAGGAAGTCGAAGTAAGCTTCGTGCGTGTTTCTTTGCCGGGTCCGCTTGAAGGCCACTTCGTTGCGCAGGGAAATGGCCAGTTGACGTTCGAGGGCAAAGGGATGGCCCTCCAGGAATGCGATGTATGCCTCTTCCGTACCGACTTTCCTCACCTCAACAAACACGGCGCTGTCGATGCGTTGTCGGATTCGTACGAGGGATGCACTGTCGACGGCTAATCGTTGGCGACTCTTTCTCTCCCTTTCCGACTCCGCGGTAAGGTCTTGCAATCCGCTCGTAGCATAGTGATACGCAGAGTCGGTATTATAATGAGGATTGTCAGGCCGAAAAAAATAATCCGCCAGAAGGTATTTCGTCAACGCACTCACCGGCTCCTTTTCAAGGCTCTTCCGGAGGTGGAATTCGGCCTTATCCCAGCGTCCTTTGCTCATCTTGCGCAGGGCCGTCCGTCCGTGTGCAGAAGACCGTTGAGCCACAGCGACCGTCATCCCGGTCAACAGCAACGCAACAACAAAAAGACACCGAATCACTTGCCGGATATTTGAATTGCCAAAACTACAAACTTAATTCGACCCGCGTTGATCTGCCTGTTGTGCTATATGCTTCAAAACAACGCATTTGAGAGCAAATGTTGTTTACCAGGATAAATTTTGTAAATTTTCACGTTGTAAAACCGCTTTCATGGCCAAGTTAAAGAATATCATCAAACAGCTTTCCGAGAAAGACTTTACTGCTATCTATAACTCGCTAATTGAAAGTAACGCCGAAAAGTCTGCCTACCTTCTGAAAGCCCTGCGAGAGCGATCGTTATCCGACAACAAGATCATGACGGAGCTGGACGTGAATGCGAATGCTTACTACACCCTGCGGTCGCGGCTCAACCTGAAGATTGAAGAATACCTGATGGAGCAGCTTGAAAGTCCCCGGACGGACGTGCTGCGGAAGGTCGCCAACATCAACGAGGTGATATTCACAAAAAAGAAGGCCATTTCCGTCGCTACCCTGAAGAAACTGGAAAAGGAGTTGCTCGATTACGACCTGGCCAATGAATTGACGATCATCTACAAGTCACTCAAGCGTTTGCATATCAATTCACCCGATTATTTTCAGTATTCGCAGCTTTACAACCGGCACGTCGCCTACATGCTGGCGGTAGACAAGGCCGAAGACCTGCTGGCGGATTATTTCAAAAAGTACGGTGAGTTCTTGCTCAACGGCGGTGAGATCGAGAAGATGGTGCTGAACCTGGTGATGAAGGAAATGCACAACGTCTCCAAACTTTATGAATCCCACCGACTATATGTTTACCAGAGTTGCATGTACGTTTTTCACCGGCTGTTTGTGGAGGTCGACGACAACATGCAACAAGACGGCGAGTCGATAGAGGATATTTTTGAGAAGGTGCAGAAGATATTCGAGAGCTATCACCTCGACGCCATTTACTACCACCTGAACCTGGTGTTCGAGTTTCTGAAACTTGAGTATTACAATCACTACAAGGTATACCGCCAGGCGGAAAAGTATTTTGAAGAGGTCAACGATGCCTGTGCAAACCTGCTCGTTAATTACTCGACATTTACCTTTCCGGCACAGTTTCTCATCTCAAAGCTCGAGCGGGCATTGCGAAACGGTACCGAACGCGACCTCTACCAGGAAAATGAGACAGTGTTTGAAGACTACGAAGTGGACTCCCTCGATGTACCCAAGCATGTCGTCTACACGATATACCGTGCACTTTCCTGTTACTATGCCGACAAATTCGATGAGGCTGCTAAGCTGATCAACAGCCTGTTGAACGAGGTCAGCCTGAAAAAATATCCATTCGCCCAACTGGAGATCAAATCGCTGCTCGCCTTACAATATGTCTTGTTGAAGGACTACGAACTATTTAATCAACTCTCCAACAGTATACAACGTCAGATCCGCCTCTTTGGCAAGGACAGTTGCGAGAATATCATGTTGTTCCTGAAAGTATTAAAGATTGCCACCAGCGAGGCGAAACGCGAGAAAGCGAAGAAGATTGGCGCCTTGATACCAAGGCTGGCGAACACGCAAGAGACCTATTTCGCGCCCACGAAACTCATCAAAATGGATGAAAAATTCATCCGGCTTCTCACGGAAATGTAAATCCAGTTGCCCGGGCTACACGTCGAGTTTTGTAATGCTGTCGTGCGAGAGGGGCTTATTGAGATACAATTTGACGTTTTCGTATTTCTTCGATCGATTAAAGTCCTGCGGGTTGATCGAAGAGGTCAGCATTACAATCTTACATTTCTTCTTAGCCATGTTTCCCAGTTTTTCGAACTCATCAAGGAACTGGAAACCATCCATGAGGGGCATGTCGATGTCGAGAAAGATCACATCGGGTAAGACCTGGTCCGCCACATCCAGCTTCTCCATGTTCCGCAGGAACTCGATGGCGCTCTTCGCGCCGGTGTGCGTGTAAATGTTCTCTGCGATAGAAGCCGCTTCGATCATCTTTTGGTTGATCAGATTGTCAATTTCATTGTCGTCAATGAGCATGACCGTGCGGTTCTTTTTAGGTGGCATGGCGTTTAGTTGAATGCTGTATAAAAATAGGTGTTTGAAGTTTATTTACAAACTAACCGGATCATATCTGAAACTTGATACCCTGTGCCAACGGAAGCGACTCACCGTAGTTGATCGTATTTGTCTGTCTCCGCATGTAAGCCTTCCAGGCATCGGAGCCGGATTCTCGTCCACCGCCGGTTTCTTTTTCCCCACCAAATGCACCACCTATCTCGGCGCCGGATGTTCCTATATTGACGTTGGCGATTCCACAGTCGGATCCCTCGTGCGAAAGGAACCGTTCCATTTCACGCATGTTTGTCGTCATGATCGAAGAAGAAAGCCCCTGCTGCACTCCGTTCTGGTAAGCAATTGCTTCGTCCAGCGTGTCATACCGAATCAGGTACAAGATAGGAGCGAACGTCTCCTGTTGTACGATATTAAAATCGTTCCTGACTTCCGCGATGGCGGGTTTCACGTAACAACCTGACTCGTACCCCTCACCTTTCAACACGCCGCCCTTAACGATCAAGGTGCCTCCCTCCTTCTCGATCTGGCGGAGTGCGTCGCGATACATTTTTACCGCCTGCTTGTCAATAAGAGGGCCCACATGATTTTTGGGATCGAGTGGATTGCCAATGACGAGTTGTCCGTACGCGTTTACGAGCCTGGTCTTCACCTCTTCGTAGACCGCGCTATGCACGATCAATCGACGCGTCGTCGTACAGCGCTGTCCTGCGGTTCCGACAGCGCCAAACAAAGCGCCGCGTATGGCAATATCAAGGTCAGCGTGTTCCGTGATAATGATCGCGTTATTTCCGCCGAGCTCAAGCAACGACCTGCCCAATCGCTCGCTCACGGTGCGACCAACGGCCCTGCCCATACGCACGGAGCCTGTTGCTGAAATGAGCGGGATATTTACATCTGCAGCCAGCCATTGGCCTACCTTTGCATTACCGTTGATAACACAAGAGACACCGTCGGGTACGGCCATTCGTTCGAACACTTCATTCACAATGTTCTGGCACGCAATGCTACACAACGGTGTTTTTTCCGACGGCTTCCAGATGCAGGTGTCGCCACATACCCAGGCGATCATCGAGTTCCACGACCAGACCGCAACCGGGAAATTGAATGCGGTGATAATGCCAACAGGACCCAGCGGATGCCATTGTTCGTACATGCGGTGCATGGGACGCTCAGAATGCATCGTGAGGCCATGCAATTGTCGTGAAAGGCCCACGGCAAAATCACAGATGTCGATCATTTCCTGGACCTCGCCAAGCCCTTCAGTATACGACTTGCCCATCTCGTAGGAAACAAGCTTGCCCAGGGCTTCCTTATGTTCGCGAAGCGCAATCCCGATTTGGCGGACCACCTCTCCCCGTTTTGGAGCGGGCCACTTCCTCCACTCGATGAAAGCCTCCCTGGCCTTTTTCACTACGGCAGCATAGGCTTTCTCGTCGGTGCCGTACACCGATCCAATGAGCTTGCCATCGACGGGTGAAAAAGAATCGATAAGGATATCTTTCGTTTTGTACCAGTGATTTCCTGCGCAAGAGCCAGGATTCTTTTTACGAACGCCGAGGGTGGCGAGCGCCTGTTGGATGCCGAATTTTTTCATAGCGGTTAATGCGCCACAAAACTAATGCTTTTAAGGAAAAAGGGAACCCGAAGGCCGTGTTTCAGGCTCGAACAGATTATTGACGGGCTACCATTCTACACCGTAGACGCCTTTCTGGCCGTCGGCATAGAAGCCCTCGACAAGAATACCACCCTTCTTGTACTCAAGGATGCGATTGAGATCTTCCACATTTTCAACGGGCACTTTGTCGATATAGCCGATAACAAACCCTTCCCTGATACCAGCGCGCTTCCATTTGCCATCTCGCAAGGCCTCGACCTTAACGCCACCCTCCAGAAGTAGTTTGGCAAGTTCGCGATAGGGTACGTTCTGGAATTTTGCGCCGTCTATCTCAAAACGAACTTGCCGCTTTTCCATCAATTCGTTGCCTGCAATATTCTTCAACCGTGCGACTACCTTCTTCTCCTTTCGGTCGCGAATAAACGTCACTTCCACTTCAGCGCCCGGTCTGTAGCGCGCGACCCATTCCTGGAGCTCGGAAACCGAGTTGACACGCTGGCCGTTGATAGCAATAATTACGTCGCCCGAGATGATTCCGCAATCTTCAGCGGCACTTCCCGGGTTTACCGCACTTACCCTGACGCCCTGGCTCAAGGGAAGCTGAAAGCGCTCAGCGACTACCGCGTCAACATTGTCGATCACGACGCCGAGAAGGCCACGCTTCACTTCACCGAACTCCAGCAAGTCGTCCATCACTTTCCTGACGAGACTTACCGGTATTGCGAAAGAATATCCCTGGTAAGTACCGTTCGACGTAGCGATGGCCGTGTTTATTCCAATCAGATCGCCGTTGAGATTGATGAGTGCTCCTCCACTGTTGCCAGGGTTGACGGCAGCGTCAGTTTGAATAAACGACTCGATGTGATACTCGTTTTGAAAACTCAAGACGCCGATGTTGCGGGCTTTCGCACTCACGATTCCGGCGGTGACTGTCGAGTTGAGGTCAAACGGATTGCCGACCGCAAGTACCCATTCGCCGGGTTGCACTTTATCGGAGTCACCATAGCGCACGAATGGAAGGTTACGTGCGTTGATCTTCAACAATGCAAGGTCGGTCTGCGGATCCTTCCCTATCACCTTGGCGTAGAATCGCTGGTTGTTACTCAAGACGACCTCGATGGTGTTCGCGTCTTCAATGACGTGAAAATTCGTTGCAATGTATCCATCGTCGGAGATGATTACGCCGGAGCCAGAGGAGTGCACCGACATGTCGTTTTGTTGAAGCAGTGGATTGATACTGAAATTTCCGGGACCATAACCCGTGCGGATATGCACGACGGCGGCGGTTACTTTTCGTGCAGCCGCAAGAAAATCCATCCCCTCAGGTACGTTATAGGATGTATCGACAGGTCGCGAAGCAAGAACCAATCGCTGTCGCTCGTCTATAGACGTGTACGAATTTGTTCCGCCACCGAGATAACGAATGGTAAAAATAGATCCGAGAACTCCTCCGAGACATGCAACCATGGCAAGTACAAGGAGAATTAATAATGACCGCTTCATATCCGCCGCTTAGAACAAGAAAGTTAACGCTAAATCTTCAAAAAATGATCGTGCCAAAAAGAAACAAAAAAAACGTCTCCCGTGTTCGGAAGACGCTTTCGTTTAATCGTAACCGCGCGCGAATTATCGAACCTTGATGGTCGACTTCACTAGTTTTTTCTCGTCTTTCGGCACCGTCACCTCAAGAATACCATTGGTGTAATGGGCCTCGATGGCATCCGTCTTCACATCCTCAGGCAAGGTGAAGGCACGTGTGAACGTACCGTATTGCGTTTCGAGGATGCGGACGTTGCCGTCATTCTTTTCATTGCGGAATTTGCGCTCACCACTAATAGTAAGCACATTGTCGTTGAGGTCGACCTTTATGTCTTCCTTGTTCATGCCGGGAACGGCGACATTGAGTTCATATGCTTTGTCGGTCTCAACGACGTCTACGCGCGGAACAAATGACTGCGTCGAACCGCCAGATCGCGCAAGTGAATCATTGAAGAAGCGGTCGATCAACGCACTGAATGACGTCGGTACGAAGTCAATCCAAACCGGGATACTGTAACGAACGATACTCATGGCTTTTTCCTCCTTTCATTAACATTTCTGCCCACACCCTAGGGAAAAACGTGCCGCTCCTTAAAATATGCCATAATGGCGCTTTAGTTATGGTTTGATTCACGGGTAATAAGTCAAAATGACAGGATTTAATCAAACTTGATCGCCCTGATCGGATTAATCGACATGATCGCAGACGTCGGGAT
>CAZIAG010000101.1:6802-10163 GCA_964537375.1 uncultured Roseivirgaceae bacterium | reverse complement strand
GGCGGGGTGGGGCAGATGTTGGTGGCCATGACCTCATGGATATTTGTGATGCGTATCTTGGCCGATATCGGCAGTGATGCCGTTGCCGGTTCCACCATTGCCCTGCGTATTATGCTCTTTACCCTGATGCCGGCCTGGGGACTTTCGAACGCGGCCGCTACGTTGGTCGGACAAAACCTTGGTGCCGGGCATCCTGAACGCGCCGAGTCGTCGATCTGGAAGATTGGCGTCTACAACATGATGTATATGATCCTCTCCGCCATCGCGTTCTATACGCTCGATGAAGAGTTGATCGGCCTGTTTACTGAGGATGCGACGGTGATTGCCGTGGGCGCGGAATGGCTGCAGATCTTGTCGTACTCGTTTTTTGTCTATGGATGGTGGATGGTGTCGACTCAGGCCTTTAACGGGTCGGGCGACACGCAAACACCAACCAAGATCAACCTGGTATTTTTCTGGCTTATCCAGATACCGCTCTGTTATTTCCTCGCCATGATGCTTGAGTGGGAAGCATCCGGTGTGTTCTGGGGTGTGTTTATTTCTGAAACTTCTGTCGGACTGTTCACGCTCTGGCTGTTCACCCATGGAAAATGGAAGGCGCATAAGGTCTGAGGTTCACCTGCTCAGGTGAGCACACAATCTCACTCAATTGAGATTCGTGTTCCTTCGACCCAGTGCTTGAATTCATCCGTGTAGTAAACATACGCACAGCTCGCCGGGCTTTTGTATTCACCAGGCACATCGGCTTTGAGGTCAAGATTGACGACGCGCTCTTCGGCCGGCGCCAATTCCCGGTAGTAGATCGCGAGTTTACCGTCTATGATCTCGTAGAAATCGACAACCCCGTTCTCCATCAGTTCCTTCAACTGCCAGGGCTGCGGACTCAATCCTGCAGGTATCCCAATGACGGCCACAGTCATTGGCAAGCCGTGCTCGCTCTTGTTCGTCAGGGTGGCCGTCAAGCGGACCAGGTCATTTAACGCGACGGATGCTTTGTTGAGGGCGACGCCGAGGTCGACCTGGCATTCTGGGTTCGACGGTGGGGTAAGGGAATACCACTGAATATCGACGGAATAGGGTCTGGGTTCGCCGCGGTCGCCGAAACGCACGCGTACGGTTTGGTTACCGGTCATCGCAAAGCTTTTGTCAAAGCCGGTGATCACCAGGTTGCCTACGCCGTTGCCGACCGTAGAATTGGCAGCCAGCTTTCCGTTAACGGACAATTCGACGGCATTTCCGTCTTCGCCTGGGGTGATCAACTTCGAATACTCAACGAGCACCTTGAGCGAGAGTGCCGTAGCTTGCGTCGATCCGAACCGCCCAAACGATCGTGCCTGGATGATCTTATTGATGCAGGGAGCCAGGAGTTGGATGTCAGCGGGTTGTCTTTTCATCAGGGCAATGGCCCATAACGCGATCGTTTCGGTTTGCAGTGAACTCCCGTAGGAACGTACGATCGAATGTTCGGCCGTGATGGCGTCGAGTCCGGATTTGTGCACAACTTGTCGGAAGAACGCGACGAGTGTCTCGTAATCATTGAACCGTTTCAGATTGTATGCGGCATTTGCGACCAGGGCCATCCTGTACATGTCCTGGCTGCGGATTACTTCGTCGAATGCATTCTCGAACTCGGGCTTGATATCGGTGATCCCGGCTTCGGAGAGTGCATAGGTGAGATAGGCATTGGTGACCCGATTATCCGCGGCGCTGAATCCATATTTTCCACTTGATTGCCTGAATCCACCCTTACCATCACGCCTGCTCAATAACCATTGGGTGGTTCGTTCGACCAACTTTCGATCTACGCCGTTGAATACGTTTTGCATTTCCAAAAACTGGACCAGGCCATACGCGGTCAGTCCTTCATGGGCCGGAGGGTGCCCGAACCATTCAAATCCTCCGCCCTTAATCTCATACGCGGCCAGCTGATCATATCCCGACTTGAGCAACTTGGTCGCCTGCGCTTCAAATCGCGGGTCGCGCTTTCCTGAATGCTTGAGGAATTGTAGGGCAAGTACGTTGGGATAGTTGCTTGACGAAACCTGTTCGAAACAGCCGGAAGGAGTACGCAATATGGCGGCCGTTGCGGAATAGAGATCTTCGACAAGGTGACCGTAGATGGTAAGGCGTGCTTTGATGGAGTGCAACTCGGCATCGCGGATTGCGAAGTTGATCGTTTGATCTTGCTTCTGGGATGAAAAACTCATGTGAACGGGGAACCCCACGCGCCGGACCGTCAATTTGTGATGGACCTCATCCGAAAAACGACCGCTTTCAACCCTGAGTGCAAGATCGAGTTCGCCCTCGATGCCTTTGGACCTGACGACATAGTAGACGTTGGCGGCAGTCCCGGGTTGAACAGCCACCGTTCGTGTCAGGCCATCTTCCACCACCAGGGCGTCAGGCGCGGATAAGCGCACCGTCGCTTCCATCGGTTGCTTTGTTTCGTTGTATACCGTTACCGGTAGTCGAACCTTATCTTCGAAGCCCATGAACTCGGGGAGTTTTGTGGCTAACGAAAGAGGGAGTATCGTCGATACGACGTGTTCCGCTCTGCCGAGGAGCCCGTCGCCGGAGAATCCTTCTGCGGTGATGCGAAAGGCACTAACCCCATCGTTGTGTGTAAACGACACCGTTGCCTCGCCCTTTTCGTTCGTGATTACGGATGGATTCCAGTATACCGTGGTTCTGAAATCTTTCCTTTCGCTGTCGGTTGCCACCGAAGGGGGTGGTACGTAAAACTCACGCGCGGAAGAGAAACGCCGTGGGTCGATACGCACCCAGGAATAGCGCGATAGTCGTCTTCCCATTGGAAAGCGGTTCTCGCTCGCTGAAGACCGGGTATTGATGAGAACCACTCCCCCGGATCCCTGACTGCCAAAGAGGGCAGCGGCTTCCGGGCCGGTCAAGATTTCGATCCGCGTGATATCATTTGGATCAAGGAGGCTTCCGGTCGGGAAGTTATCGTTCAAGGAATTGCCTACGGGTACTCCATCGACGACGTATAGCGGGCCTCCATGCGTCGTGATTGAATTGGGGCCCCTGACTACTAACCGTGATGGTGAACCTGGTTGTGCCGGTATGATCCGTAGACCGGGGGCCCGTCCCTGGAGATATTGATCCAACGTGATCGGCAATGTGCTGATCGGGTCAGCGGTGATGGTGGTTACCGACCCCGTGATGCTTCTCCTGGCTTCAGCGCCATAGCCGACGACAACTACACATTCGCTGAGGTGGGTCACGTCGGTATTCATACCGATATCTGCAGTCGCAAGCATATTTGCGGCTTCAGCCGGACCGCTTACCTGGAGGGGTGATGCCGGGGTGGAAGGTGCCGGAGCGATTGACGTGTTCGGGCCGT
>CAZIAG010000101.1:0-6792 GCA_964537375.1 uncultured Roseivirgaceae bacterium | reverse complement strand
AGCGACACCGAGGAATGGTTTTGGCGGCCGCCTGACGGTGAGCCGTTCCCTTTGTCAACGCGGATGGTTCGGTCCTTTTGTGTTAGCAAAAAGATGGGTACCGACGGATCCGTACTACGGAAAACGAATTGGCCATCCCCGGTTGTCCTAACACGGGCCAGGCGCTTTCTGCCGTCGATTTCGATCAACGTCACGGTAGAACCAACACCCTTGTCTTTGTCATTGAGGACTGTTCCCCTTATATCCCGGATTTTTTCCGGCGCGTAATTGATTGTGAAGTTGTTTTTCTGGGGATCGTTCCAGGTGTATCGTCGCCATCCTTGCGTCATCAATAGATAGTCGAGTGCTTGTTCGGCTTTCTCTTCGTCTGGGTCGAAATAGAACGAAGGTTCCTGGATCTTTCCCTTGACCTCGGATGAAAGGAGCATTCGGGAGAGTAGATTGTCTTGCTTGTCGTCGGCAAAAGAGATCAGTTGATCGTCGACGACGGAAAGGGAGACCCTGGAGGAAACGGGTTTTCCATCCGGCGTGCTCGTTCTCACGCGAAGGGTCGCTTTTTCGCCTGGCAGGTATCGGCTTTTGTCCGGCGAAATTTCTATCCGGAGTTCACGCGCACGATTGACAAATACAAGGCGTTCGCAAACCGGGTACTCGTTCTCATCAAAGATGGTCAGCACCAAAATGCCCGAGGGAAAATTCGACGTGGGAATGAGTACGTCGTTCTCGCCCTTGATCAACTGCAGCGTCTCCCCGAAGTAGATCTCACCGTGCGCGGTCGCGATTAGATGGGCGTTTTGGGGAGAAGGTGAATGGATCCTGCATCGTATCTCATTCTCGCCAGCCTCGGCAACGTGAAGGTGAAGTCCGGTCGCCAGCGCGCGGGGCAGTGCAAAGAGTGAATCGCCTTGGAATGGTCGGTCTATCGTAGCAAAATACTGTTCCCCGGGTAGAGGCCTTAGATCAAAGGCGCCCATGCCCATGTGGAAGCTCTCGAATTCTGTTACGGTGTTTCCTTTTGAATCGAGAATCCGGCCGGCGACGTCGGCTGCCTTACCAAACTCATTAATCGCCTTGAATGCGATTCGGTTCGGCAGTCTGGCTATCGCATAGCCTCCTTCAGGAAAAAACTGCAATGACACTTTATTCAGCACAATGGGAATTGAGCGGGAGATTGACTCTTCCGTTCCCTCGTGAGTGACAAAGACATTCAGGATCCCATCCGCGGTGTCCAGGGGCTTTGGCAGGCGAAAACGAACTATGGCTATTCCACGGGAGTCGGTGGTTAATTCACCGGACACTTTTTCCTTCCCGCCGATTGCGGCGTTATACGTCACCCGGGCGCGTGAGGCGGGTTCGTTCTTTAAGTTGGTTATTTTGATCTCGGCCTGGACTTCCTCTCCGGCACCATAGGATTCTTTTGGATAGTCGAGTTTGAGCAAAAGGCGCGGAGTGATTACTCGCTGTACGGTGATATTGCGGCTAAACGAGGTGTGTTCCCCGAAGTTTTTCATCCAATGCGTGTACGCCTTGATCTGGTAGATGCCGCCCGGCGAGTTTTGCGGCAGGACGAAGTCGCCCATCGCCATGCCTTCGTTGATGAGTAAGTCGAGCGTGCTAACGGTGTTTCCTTTGGGGTCGATCAGCGCAACGTAGACGACGTCGCTCAACGTTGTCGGTTTGTGAGTGTTCGCATCCAGGACAAAGGCGTTGAGCCAGATGTCTTCACCCGGTTTGTAGAAGGGCTTGTCGACCTGCACGTAGATCTTTTCCTCCGGAACGGTCTTGTTGTAGACTTCAAGCTGGGCGTGGATCTTCTCGACGAATGGCGACCGCCGATCGCTTGTCAGTCCCGATAGGATGAAGAAGAAGGCGCATAGTATCACGACAGATGGATGTCTTGTTTTCATCGTTCAAATTTTGAGTTGGAGTTTTGCGCCATAGGTGCGCGTCAAAGGCATACTGAAATAGTCGAGGCCCGCACCGGTGGCATATCCAAACAATGCGGCTGAAGGATCCGAACCGCTGTACCCGGCAAGGGTGAAGAGGTTTCGTGCATATAGCATAAGCGCAAGTTCGGGCGACTTCTCTTGACGGCTGCGAATCGTATATCCCAACGAAAACTCCTGGAGGCGCACCCAGGAGGCGTCTTCGATATTGGCTTCACCTACACCATCCCATCCATAACGAACCCATCGGTTTTGATCCAGCGGCATCGAAGGGTCGTAAAAGCTGACTGGGGTCGTATTAAGATTGTTGTCGATAGTAATTCCGTCAAAGAGGTATTGCGACAATCCACGCTGTTGACCGGTGAGTTCGGAGCGCCCGAGGTAGTCGAGCGTGCTGCTCGTGCCATTCCATACATCGCCGCCATATTTCCATTCGACAACCATGGCCACCCGAAATCGTTTTGATTCGAGGGAGGGCGACCAGGATAACGTCCAGTCAGGTAGGGGATTGCCGATCATCCGCAGGGTGTGGTCTTCGATGGGGAAGCCGTCTTCTCCGATGATTAGTTGACCCGCAGCGTTCCGCAGATACGTGGTGCCGTATATCGCGCCGACGGGTTGATTTTCGGCGAGTACCGTTTGAATCGTTTTGAATCCTGCCAAAGGAATGTGTTCATCGCCGGTTGTAATTTCCTCTACTTTGCTGCGGTAGCGGCTCCAGTTCAGACGCGATTTGAAAACGCCCCAGTGTTTATGTCGTGTGCGCACTTCGATATTCGCGAGGATCCCTCGGTTGCGTACGTGAGCCGCGTTGATGAGTTTAGGACCGTCCGGATGGTTTTGGGGGACCAGAAGATCGCTCGTCCGGCTATCATACCAGGAGAAAGAGATCGATGCCAGATCAAGGCCGGCTTCCAACCCGGTTTCAAATTGTCTTTCGGTTTCGGGAAGGAGGTCCTGCATGAACACGATCTCCGGCATTTCGTAGAACGAGGTGAAGGCTTCAACGTTCAACGCCGTCGAAGCGAATGCGGCATTTGAGTAAAGCAGAGGCGCCTGGCGGAACGTTCGGGAGACGGTGACGTAGGGCCTCAAAGAATCCAGGGGATACCAATACCAGTAGTTAAGCAGATCCACAAACTCCACGGCTGCACTAAGCGACGGAAAGAGATTGACGAAGTCGGCCTCGCGGAGCGTGTTCGAGAAGAACTGGCGATTGGTCAGACGAACATTAAGCCAATCGTCTTGTTCATAGCGAAGTTCGAGCAGCAAGTCATTCGCCGTGCGGCTGAGGGAATAATCCCGATAGTATACAGATGTCGCGCTTTCGGGCGAGGCGGTCCATTGCGGTGTTGCAAACGCGAAACCGTCGATACGTTGCAGGTTGCGTCTGGTGTACCGGGTTTCCAGCGTCGCCCGTACCGAAAGGTCGCCGTGCTCTAAGTAACCGTGGTAGGCGGCGGTCGCGAGGGAATAGAGGGCAGTCTGTTCGTCGGATCGACGTGTCATGCGGCCAGCAGGTGCTCCGCTGAATCCCGGAGGTGTTCCGAATTGGTTCAGGCTCCATTGATGATCGACCTTGCCTTTCAAGGTGAATCGAAATTGTCCCGGAGATGCATCGAGTTCAAGGTATCCGAGGATTCGCTCCTGATAGTCTCTATCGGGAAGCAGGGCCGCCAGACCAAAGGGATTGTCGGCGAGGCCTGGTGCATGAACCCGTTGCACGCCAGGAGTGAGGAGGTATGCATTGGTGGAGCGGATGGCGGATCGTTCACCGTCGGTGTTGTCAAACGAGATTGGTGTCCGGTAAACTGAGGCCACGATTGACGCGAGGTTGCTGCGGTGGCCTAACAGGTCGCCGGTCGATTCGTTGTACAGCAACGTCCCTGATGCCGCGACGACGTCCCAAAGGCGGAGGTTCTTCACCGCGATGGAGGCATTTGTGCGCCTATGGCTGGCGTTAGGGATGATACCTGATTCATTTCGGTGTTCGAGGTTCACCACAAAAGAGCTGTACCGCGGCCCGGCCAACGTTATAAAAAGGTCCTGACTGTGGGCTTGTCCGGTCCGAAAGAACGACATGGGATCGTATGCAATGGCGGGAATGCCATTACCTTGTCCGCTTGACACGAGCAGCCCATTGCGATCGTACGCGTACGGTTCGCCATTGAATTCAAGCGTCTTAATTGAAGGACCCCAGGAAAACAGTTCACCCGCATCAGGTCCGCGCCATTGGACTGCACCGTCGCTTACTCTGCCCTGGACGTATTCTTGTTGGAGGCCCGGCAATCGATAGGCTTGTTCGAGGGAGAAGCTGGTCGTATAGGCGAGCTGAAAGCGCGGCCTGTAGTCGTAGTTGTGGGTGATGATATAACGGTTGCCTACTCTTCGGATACGGCGAATAGCGGCGGGGTTCAGGACTTCGCGTGAACGGTACGACGGTGTGTCGTCGCTGAGAATCGCGATGCCTGCCGTTTCGACTGGGACCGTGTCCGAATAGAGCGACGAGGGTATCGCGCTGCGATTGATTTTCGGGCTTGGTTTCTTCGATTGCCTCTTGCCGTCTGCAGGTGTCGTACCTTCCGGTCCGACAACATACTCTTGGGTTTGCATTCCGATGAATGAGAACACGAGCGTGGATCCGACCGGTGCATCGATCGAATAATAGCCATCGACGTCGGTGGTGGTTCCCTGGTTCGTTCCCTTGATCACGACGTTCACGCCGGGCAGGGGAGACCCGTCTTCGGAAGAGGTGAGTCTGCCCGTGATGGTTCTCATTTGTGCGAACGAAGCCAGGGACAGGCAGACAAAGATGGGTAAAGGGTAAAGTCCTCGCAGGAGTTCAGGTTTGGTCTACTACGTAGATGCATCTGTACTGAACAATCCATACGGATCTTGGTGCCTGGCAACACAAATACCACAATACGGGGGATAATACGCCTTGCGAAACAAGCCGAGCGATCCAACCCGGGTGTGACGTTGCGTGTTAGTGTCGATTCGACGAAGATGAAAGACTCGCGTTCGAGAGCGTGTTGTAAATATCGCGAGTTTTTACGTGAACGTTCGTTGACCAAGGGCACGAATGGGCACGAATCGGAACAAACGGGAACGAATAGGAACGAATGGGAACGAATAGGCGCAAAGAGGCACGATTTTCCCGATGCGCCGATATGTTGCGACGCTTAAATTAGCAGGCAGTACTCGAGGAATACTCGAAGAAGACCCGAAGAATACTCGAAGAAGACTCGAAGAAGACCCGAAGAAGACTCGAAGAAGACTCGAAGAAGAGCGCCGGTTCAAAGGCTTCAGGGCCGACGCCTTGCTGGAAAGGTACGCCAGGTGGAGGGGCTTTGTACTACGTACGCTCTTTTGGGGATTCCGTTGAATGGACGGTGTTCGGTTCAGTGTGCGTAGTGCGCACCCGTTGCGGCACTAAAGCGAATGCAATTCCGCATACGGCGAGAGCTTCGGCCACGGCAATCCACTCATTGACGACTGTCGCATTGGTGGAAGCGTCCAGGGCCCGGGGAATATGCAGGATAATCAACCAGATAAACACCATAAGGCCCGCGCATGTCGCTGCTGCACGCAGCGTACGGTTGGGCAACAGCCCGATGCCCCCGGCTATGAGAAAGACACCCGCTGCATAAGTCCAGAACTCTTCACCGGGTATCCAGCGTGGCACCAGTGATTTGATGAACTGTACGAACATAAAATGTTCGAGGCCACAAAGGATGAGAAAGAATGCCAGCGCACACCGCGCGATCCATCGAAGCGTTGTGACGCTTTTCAGCCCGGGCGAGTTCCCGGCGATTCCGGCGATCCCGAGTGCCCCACCGGTAAGCACAATCGACTTTCCCGTCCAGGTGATTTCGGTGCCCAAGGCCAGGTTGCCCGCAAGCAAGTTTCTCATCACTGCCCAAATGAACAAATAGATACCTAACGCCATGGCGGGTTTATGGCCGTAACGCCGTGACGCAATCAGCACTCCGGTCACGACAAAAAAGACGGCTGAGCTATAGCACCATAAAATTTTCCCCGGCCAGCTTTCAGGCCATTGGGGTGCCCGGCCCATCGCGATCTCGGAAAAGAGGAAGGTCTCGATGCCGAAAGCGCAAACGGCGAGGCCGAACATTAATACGCCTGCCCTTGAAAGGTCAAAGGATTGGAGAATACCGCGGTTACTCATGACATAAACATATTTCTGAAGGTAGGGAAATGGCCGCAATTCCTAACCAATAGCATGCGCAATTCTGTCCGTCATTTTGCTTGCGTCGTGAAATATTTTTGAAACAACTGTAACAATCCCCACCTTTGTCCGTCTCGTCCTGTTGATGAACTCGGATAACAAAAAGATGCGGGCCATCCTGTGCCCGGAGTACGGTTCCGCCGATGTATTGAAGCTCGTCGAAATTGACAAACCGGTTCCCCGCGACAACGAGGTCCTGATCAGGGTTCATGCGTCGACTGTAACGTTTGGAGATTGTGAGTTGCGCACGTTATCGCTCCCGTTGTGGACACGCATACCTGTCCGCATGATCATGGGATATCGCAAGCCAAAACGATACATTCCCGGGATGGAAATAGCCGGGGTTGTTGAATCGGTTGGCCAAAAGGTCACCAGGGTGAAGCCAGGTGATCGGGTGTTCGGCTCTACCGGCATGGCGATGGGTGGAAACGCCGAATACACAGTCAGGCCCGAAAAGGCAGCGTTGGGTATGATTCCTCCGAATGTGACATTTGAAGAGGCAGCCACAATACCGGTGGGCGGGATCAATGCGCTATTCTTTCTGCGAAAAGCAAGCATCCAACCCGATCAGAAGGTGCTCGTCATTGGTGGGGGTGG
>CAZIAG010000100.1:3056-10220 GCA_964537375.1 uncultured Roseivirgaceae bacterium | reverse complement strand
TGTTATAAGACAGAGCCTGTCTCGTAGTGTGTTCTTTGTTTTTAGTGAACGCCCCCCGGCCCCCTGAAGGGGGAGTTTCTTATGGGGGTGTCGAATTGTTATAAGACAGAGCCTGTCTCGTAGTGTGTTCTTTGTTTTTAGTGAACGCCCCTCGACCCCCTGAAGGGGGAGTTTCTTATGGGAGGGTCAAATTGTTGTGGGGCGGAGCCTGTCTCGTAGTGTGTTCTTCATTTGTAGTGAACGCCCCGCTAGCCACCCCGTTGGTCATGGGGAGTAACATTGAGCAAAAATTCGGGAGACGCCGTCAGAACCCCCGCGATTGGAAAAGTACGAAAAACGCATCGATGGCAATCGCAAACTGCCGGCGCTCCCGAAAGAGGAAATAAGAAATGCAAGTGAAAATAAGGGTAGCGCCTCTCGGATGAAATCCGATTTTCCTGACGATTTTTTGGGAGGGTCGGACCTTTGCAGCAAGGATTCGGACCGACAGCGGCGGGCGAAGAACCGTTCGAAATCTGCTCACAAGTCCCGCAACAACTCGGTGAGCTTTTACTATTCGGAGCGGAGAACCGTGGCGGGGTTTTGCCGCACAGCACGCTGTACATTGAAATGTGAGATCAGTAAAGTCACCGCCGCGACGGTAACAAACGAAATCACCAGGGCAGTCGGTTGAATCGGTTGCTTGTTGCTTATACACGAGCGTATCAGTCCAACGCTGAATAAAGTAGAGACACGACGGCGTCGAAACTATTATCGCTATTAAGAAGCCCGGGATCAATTCCTTCAACCAAAGCTTATAGAGATCGTGTTGGGACGCTCCCACCACCTTTCGTATCGCCATCTGTCGCAAGCGCGACCTCGAAAAAAAGAAGCTGAACCCAGCGATCCCGAAACAGGTGATCAATGCAACCGCGATCGATATCGTCGAGATCAACTTCTGGTCCTTGAATCGGTCGCTATACATTGCTCTATGTCGCTCACTTAGGATGGTATACTCCATCGGGTAATTGGTCGGTCGACCTTTCCAAATTTCGGCAAGGGAACCTATCGCTTCCTCATCAACGCGATGCAAGCGCAAAATGACCCTGGACATCCTACCGATGGTCTTCGAGGCGGAATACTGAAGGAATGTCGGCGAAAGTTTTGTCTCCAGGGATGCATAGTGAAAATCCCTGGCGATTCCGACTATCTTTCCTGGAATAGGTATGTCGTGGCCGCCATCGCGCTCGGTGATATCAAAAAACCGGGCTGCAGACTCGCACGCAATGAGGTACGATGAGTCGTTACTCAGATACTCCGGGAAGTTCGTGCCCTCGAGGAGCTGAATGCCAAGGGTCGGAACGAATTCGGCGTCAACCTGGTAATACCCAAGTTCCGTCTCGACGCCATGGTGCACGATACTCCGGGCCCATCGCCCCGAGATCCCTCCAACGCATATGGTTGCAGATATCACATTTGGATTCGACTTAAACGCTTCTTTCACGACCACGGGATCAACATTCTCCCGAAAACCGTTCAGTTCAATTTCCACCAGGTGATCTGGCGTCATAACCGAGATCATAGCTCAATATTTTATCGAGCTGGTTGTCCATCAATAGGAAAAAGGCCAGCAACGCGCAAGCACAAGTGATCTGGCCGCACAGCAACGTCCTTAGTTGTGTCGACCTGAAAGCGTTAGGGGAAGCAAGCTGCCCCTGAGCGGGTTTTGACACGGCGTGTTGCGAATCCGAAGACCGCACCTCCTACAACGGCGGTTATCAACATGATCGAAATACTTCCAACAAGGATAAGGGGATCAAAAAAGAAGAATGAAGGCAAGATACTTCCGGTCAGTTCATTGAAAACGGGCATCATCCATCCCGCCAGAAGGAGCGAAACCAGAAAGGCGGAGAACAAAACGATGAATAGCTCCAGGCCGTATTTCAGAAATCGAAATATCGGGTGACCACCAAAGACATGAAGGATCACCAGGTATTTCGAATCAATCAATAACCGCGAGTAGAAGAAGATCAGAAGATTGATAAACGAAACCAAAAAAACGAGAATACCTAACAAAAGGGATACATCGAGAACCGTACGACTTCGGGTTTCGAATAATTCAAGCAAATGGGGCTCGTAGTCGTCGCAATAATAGGCGTCCGAAAGATTTTCAAGACGGAATGGTTCATCCGGCCATTGGGCCGCTGAAAAAGTAAACAGGGATTTCTTATTGGCATTCAACTTGGATGCAAGGTGAACGGGATCAGCATCGGGACGGACCTTTAAATACGTGAACCCTCCGTAGTCCAAAGGCTGATCAGGGGCAGGCAGCGTAGCATACGACAGCAGCATCGCCAGCTTGAGGTGCGAGTTCGCAGGAGCATCGACGAGCACGCCGGTCACGTGGAAAGGTTTGCCTGATATGATCAACTCTTCTCCAAGAACATCGGTTCGCCCAAAAAGTTGTTTCGTCTTTTCCGGTGAAAGAACAACCGAATACGGAGCGCTGAGGCATTTTTGCCGATCCCCCGCAGAAAGGTCAAAGGCGAAAACGTCGAAAAAACGGTCGTCGGCGAAGATCGCTCCCTTTTCTCTGAAAAGCATCGTGTCGCGGGAATCATACATTCTCAACCATAAATGCCCCGGGTAGTAAAGGTGCGTGGCGGCGATGATCTCCGAATACTCATCCAACTTTCGCGGTAGCTCATGGTACGTGTACGGTTGAGTCCTATTGAAAAACGGGTCGGTCATCAACACGCGAAATATCCGGCCCTCGTGCCAGGCATCCGTCCTGCTTTCGAAAACATATAGGGAGAACACAAGGACACCGATCACCAGGGCAATCGCACACCCTGAAATGGTCGCGAGCATGTAGAACTTCGCCCTGCGAAGCGTTCTCAGTACGACTCATAATGTGATGAGGAACATAGGCGGATCACGTCACTCAAAAGTTGCCCATTATGAAATGAAACCGAATCTAAAACCGATCGTTTAGGGATACCTCACCCTCGTTCCCCAAATCAGCAACCAAATCACAAAAACAATCTCTCCAAGAAACGTAATCGCCAAAAATGAAGTATCCACCCCAGGCAAAAAGAAATATCTCAAGTGTTCGCTCGTATATCCAACCCCGGCCATCACGACAAAGCCTCCGATGAGTCGCGGTACATAAGGCGCTTTCCATACAAGTACCCCCAACACCACAAGGTATACGCCGAAGAAGATTAGTCCTGCCCTCCACTGAACACCAAAAGCCTGAACATGATGCAATATTTCATCAGCATGCATGATCGGCTCGGGTTCGTACCGAACAATAGAGGCTGCCTCCACCAGGCTCGACAACGCCACAATATTAAAACCCGCATAGACCACCCTCATCAGGGCAGTCAACATGGCAAGTTGCCGGTGCACCGGTCGAAAGAAAATGTACAACGCCCAGGCTGAGACAACGTCACAGATCACCGTCAACAAATGAATAATGAAAGCAGCAGTGAAAAGCCTGGGGTGCGCGTCTATATTCGTCGTAGTCCTTTTCGCGTCATAGACATCAACGAGGGTGGGGAAAATATGAAACTCGACCAAGGGAACCGTCACCGCCATCAAAAGCACAGCGATACCCGCAATGGCTGCAGCTTGCCCTATGGTAATCCCTTTATCCATTTTCGCTTCCATGATGGCGCAGGATAGAATTCAGGACTAATTATCTTTCTGTATGAGGGACTTCGCGATACTCCAAAGCAGTTCCGTTTCGTATTCATTGTAGCTTATTCGCCAGTGCACCTGGGGGTCGTCGCGATCGAATAAAGCAAAATAATTGTAATACTCGCTCATGCCAATCCTGGGCCAGGGGACCAACGAAGTCTTTGGAAACACTATCCCCTCGCGTTCCAGGGTTATGCCCTTAAGGATGACCTGTTGGCCATCCGCGATCATCCACAAATACCGGTCTACCTTTTCCTGATGATATAACGACCAGACGTCGTTCACAATGTCGGCGTAGAGTTGATCGTAGTGTCTGTTAATTCCGAAATAGCTGCTAAAGACAATACGCAGTTCGCGGTCGTTCCTGTCCTTGAAGGCCACACTAAATCGCCTGCCCACGACAAATCGGTACCATCGAATCCAGTCCATCCCGTGACGGAAGTCCACGATATCTGCCTTGGCGAGATGGGTAGTGGAGTCGTTAAGCCCGTTGTCGTAGCGAATGTAGTCCGCATTCAACACCAGTTTTCGGATCGGGGTGAAAGGGCCGGGGCGTAAAATGTATTCAGCCATTCAAAAGATCAAACCATAAATATATACGGTCTCATTCTATCGAAGGAGGAACAGAATCATGAATTGAGGCCAATGAAAGCAAACTGGCCAACAGGCAGTCGGGTCGCAATTAACATTAATAGCCTTGATCGGAAATGCACATCACGGAGGCGCTGATCACGACCATTTGAACCACACTATTTTCGGGGTCGTGCCATCCACTTGCCTCCATTCTTTGCAACCTGGCTCAACACAGACCGATCGAGTTTTGCTGGCACCAACCGGCGATGGCGACTCCCTTCGGAGAACTCTTGCAGGGTGGAAAAATCTTTATAGTTGATCCCCTCTTTCACAACAGATTGTGCAAACTGTGGAGGAGAATCCGGCAAAGACCAGGCGTATCGATTCGCCAGAGTGTAGTGTCCGTCAAAGATCAGACCCTCAACATCGTCGAATAATCCCATGTCCTGACCTTCCAGCGTTCCCGCAGTATTAAAAAATGCAGCCTCAAAATAGAGGTCGTCAGACTCGCCGTCCACATATGTGTAGCTGATATAAACGGAGCCTTCACCTAGCCCCGCCGGAACCAGGAATGCTTCAAAGTACCGGTCATCCCTCGTTCCCGCGAGCCATACAACTTCTTCAAACCATAAGATCATATCCATATTGACTTGCGACTCCGCCTCTTCTGTGTCATCCGGAAAGTCCACGGCATCCCAAAAGAGAGTGGCTACAATATCGTCTTCCAGGATGTAAACGGTATGTTGACTGCCATTCAATTGTCCTGGCCCCGACGCGGGAGAGAGCGTCAGCACAATAGTCTCGAACGGAATTCCATCGTCCGTTAAGTCACCACTTCCATCAACATACTCGAACAAGAAATCCTCCAATATGCGAATTCGAATGGCGGCACTTTCCGCGCCTGCTTCTATAGTGACCTTGTCCCCGTTGACCGTCAGGTTTTCTCCTTGCGTCAGAATTGCGTAGTCATTTAGTTCATCTGCCGTCCCGGTCCTTCTCGCAGTGCCTGCGACAGCCAAATTGAAAACCACTTCGCCTGCCAGTGCCCGATCAAACGTCAACGGAACAGTGATTATCCTACCCGGGCTCGGTGGCTCGAATCCAGCCGTCTCGAGGATATCGGGATGTATGGAGGCAAGCGTACCATCTGACTCAACCACTTCCTGGCTCTCCGACGAGAAACCAATTACCGTTACCGGCAAGGGATCATCTTTGCAACCAGCCAGGGTCAAGGCAATGGCGATGGTCAGAAACGCATAGAGGCAAGTGGATTTCATTGCAGTCATTTTATTTCAAGATAAGCATTCGGCGTCGTAAACAAAAGAAGGATTTCAGTGCGGCCGATCCCAACATTTGCGTGTACCCCAATTTGGGCCAACCAATTCATCGATTCGAAACATCGTGTAACGTTACCTGGCACTTCCTGTTTCGCCTTATCACCGCCGCATTCATCAAGATCGCACAATGCGCAAATCCGTCGTAGCGATGGTTGGCTACCGGCCATTGATTCGCCACCAAAAACATTATTGATCAAAAACAGCGCCGTCGGTTCGTTCACTCCTCAATGGTCGTCTGCCTGCTAATTGTTTGACTTTCAGTTGATTGAGTCGTGCTTGCCGTGGGAAAAAAAATACCTTCGTCGGGGAATTTTACCACCAATCGGCAATTCTGGAGGGTCGCCACGCGAATGTAAAAAGTTGTTCCTACGTTGCGTTCGGATTTGACACTGCCACCCGCCACGGGTAAGTCGGTCCGACAACATTTTTTCAACTGCCTGAAGGCCTAAAACATTTTTTACTATGCTGATCAAAATGTTTCCCCACACCAAAATCCTTTTGTTCGCTGTCATCATTGCACTGGCCTCCGCATGCCAGGAGAATGAATTCGAGGAGATCGCTCGTCCAGTCGACCCGGAACTGAACATCCAGGACACCCAGATCGACATCGGCAGCATCACCATCGTCGGCGAAAACACGTTGGTCAAGACCCTGCCGGATTGCGAGACGTGCACCTTCGTCGTTCAGGAGGACAACGTTATCATCGATGGTGATGCCCTCAACCTGGAACCTGGCAGCATCATCTGTCTGAAGACGGGAGTTCAATACGGCGATCTTACTTTCGTCAATCTTCGCGGTACACCCGAACACCCCATCACGATAGCGCAAGGTGTAAATTAACAACGCCCCAAAAAAGAACCTCCAGCCAAAAAGGCCTTCCCGCCGACAGGCTCAATGACCTGGGGCATTTATAACCACGTTGATTGCCTGCATCCGTAAATGGATGGGTTTCCCGCGCAGGAGACTCATCACCATTGCGGACCGGGCATTTGATCAGGAGTTGTTCATCTTTTAACAGGGAACCTGGTTCCTCCCCCGAGCGATATGAAGTTCTCAAACTACCTAACCGTTGCCATCCGGCTGTGTTTCTTAATAGCCGCTTCATTTTTTCTGTATGAATGTTCCGAACCTACGTTGACACGGATGCCCGTCGATGACGTACCGCCGTCCGATGTCGACGATAATGACCTGGACAATACGGTCCTCAGCTGCGCAGACTGCGATTACGTCGTACCTCCGAAACAACACGTTATCGACGGAAAGGCGCTCAACATTCAGCCCGGTGATGTGATCGGCCTGAGCGCAAATGTCGAATACGGGAACCTTGTTTTTCGCAACATCGTGGGGACACCGGATCGACCCGTCATTATCAAGAACTGCGACGGCACCGCTATCGTTGACGGCACCGGGTTGGCATTTGCCCTGAAGACTCAGTACAGTCGGCACTTCAGGATCACGGGCGGAAATAAAGACAACGACTACGGTCTCGTCGTGAAGGGTGGCCGTATAGGTATTGCCCTGGGTGACCTCAGCACAGACCTCGAAGTCGATCACTGCGAGGTAAAAGACATAG
>CAZIAG010000100.1:0-3046 GCA_964537375.1 uncultured Roseivirgaceae bacterium | reverse complement strand
CAAGACCGATCCCGATTGTGACGACGCAACGATCCGCGGAAACTTTCTAATGAAGAATGTAAATCTTCATCACAACTATGTACACGATACAGGCGGCGAGGGATTCTATGTTGGAAACTCGTTCTGGGACGGTATGCAACGCGACTGCGGACTACGCCTTCCCCACGAGATCCACAACCTTCGCATTAATGACAACATCATTCGCAACACGGGATGGGACGGCATCCAGGTCGGGTGTGCGACAAAAGGAACCCGCATCTACGCCAACATCATCGAGAACTATGGATTAGCCGAAGTGCGTCATCAGAATAGCGGCATGCAAATCGGCGGCGGCACCGGTGGACTTTGTTACGGGAACCTCATTCGCAACGGTACCGGCAACGGCATGATCGTAATGGGACTCGCCGACAACATTGTTTACAACAACATCATTGTTGACGCCGGCGATATCGGGATCTTTTGCGACGAACGGTATTCACCCGGCCCTGGATTCCAGTTCATCAACAATACCATCATCAATCCGGCCACCGACGGAATTCGCATCTACGCGGAAAAAGTACCGATGAACATCATCCGCAACAACGTCATCGTGAACCCGGGGAACTACAACGTCTACAAATACCCGAGGAGCGGCGATGATGCCTTCGTTTACAAACTGAGCAAGGATGTACGAATCGAAATGTCAAACAACCTTTTTGCACATGACCTCGAGTCTGTTGGTTTGGCCGACATAAAGCATGGAAACTTTCGCCCGGTCGCCGGTTCTCCACTGGTCGACCGGGGAGCCGACATCTCCGAATACGATATTAAATACGACTTCTATAAGATGCCGAGATCAAAAGGATTCGGCGTCGACATCGGTGCAGCCGAATTTTGACATCATGTTATCACGCGCGTGTCGCCGGTCGATCGATTGAAAGTTGAACGTCAATTGTACCAAACGCAAATCATATGAAACAAACCGAGTCGTAACGTCGCTGCGAGCCGGGGCTCCTTTAGGAATGCGACGTTTCACCGACAACATTTTCCATTCGTTCCCCAAATGGACGAAGACGATCAGGAAATCGATCTACGCAGGATTTTTCTTACATGCTTGTGCTACTGTCTAAATGTAAGTTAGTACCCCGCGAGGATTCAACGCAGTTTTGCACTTGTAAACGATGAAGGAAAGAGAACTCGAATTCATCGTGAAATAGTTGAGCTACTTTTTCTAACCTGGTGTGGAGCATTCCACATCCAAACAACCTGAAGGAATGATCACAAAGAGATTTTTTAGGGCAGCCGTGCAGCTGGTCCTTTTCCTAACCATCCTGGCAGCGTTAACACAATGTACTGACGAAGAAGCCATGTATAAGCCCATTTTGAAGTTCCCTGACGAAAACCCGGAGCTGGATTCGATTCCGCCTGATTCGGTATCAGGAGATACGATACCCGGCGACACGATACCGGATATGGCTCCGCCGACGATGGTGTATACGGTTCCCGAAAACGTGCGAACCATTGATGGCGAGGCGCTCGAGATCAAGCCCGGTGCGCATATCGTCCTCGACGCGTCTATTCAATACGGTACTCTGCGTTTCGTCAACATCGTTGGAACAGAAGCCGAACCCATCATCATTCGCAACGAGGGCGGTGTCGCCGTTATCGATGGCTCGGGACAGGCATACGCTATGAAATTCCAGAGCAGTAAACATTTCCGTATAACCGGTGGTGATGCCTCCGACGTCTATGGCATCGTGGTGAAAAACGCTCACCTTGGAATTTCCCTCGAGTACCTGAGCACAAATTTCGAAGTCGACCATGTCGAATTATTCGACATCGGTTTTGCCGGCGTTATGGCCAAGACGGATCCCTCCTGCGACGATGCCACGATACAGGGAAACTTCACCATGGAAGATATCCTGATTCATGATAACTACGTCCACGACACAGGCGGAGAGGGTTTCTATATCGGCAACTCCAAATATCAGCATGGACACGAAACCGCATGTGGCGTTCGCTTCCCCCACGAGATACACAACGTAAAAGTGTATAACAACATCGTGAAGAATTCCGGCTGGGAAGGCATCCAGGTCGGCTCCGCGACACAAGGCGCCGAAGTGTTCAACAATCGTGTAGAAAATTATGGTCTGGCCGACAAGCCGGGACAAAACAACGGCATCCAGATCGGCTCAGGCACAGGAGGATTGTTCTACAACAACATCATCATCAACGGCCGCGGTAATGGTCTGATCATGATGGGCCTGGGCGACAACATCGTATACAACAACATCATTGTAGGTGCCGGAGAAAACGGAATCTTCTGCGATGAACGCCGGAGCCCCGGTCCTGGATACCAGTTCGTCAATAATACGATTATCAACCCTGCCGGCGATGGTATTCGCCTCTATTCCGAGGAGGTGCCGGTGAACGTGCTCATCAACAACGTCATCATCAACCCCGGAACCAGCTATGCAGACGAGAACCGCGCGTTTATCTACACGCAAAGCGCTTCCGTCAATGTACAGGAATCCAATAACTACTTTAGCCGCGACCTCGCCGCCGTCCGCTTTGTGAATGCAGCTGGAAATGACTTCCGAATCGAAGCCGGCTCCCCGCTGATCGATGCCGGTGCCGACATCGAATCGTATGGCATCGACACGGACTTCTACGGACAAAGTCGCCGCAAGGGCGCTACGTACGACATTGGCGCAGCTGAATTCTGAACTCAATATTATGTCGGTAATACTCGTTGGGCCTGGCCATTTGCCGGGCCTTTTTTTGATGTACCTGTTCCCGTAGCATTTTCCGAAGGATGAGAAACCACGTAAAGGCTGCTATACGCGATAACTTTGACGACTTCCTCAACGGTAAGGAAGTAAAGGCCAGTGTGATCGGCCGTCCAACGGCACGAATCTCGCCCGGCGACACCGTGATGGCATACAAGCATTCAATCGCTGCGGAGAGTGATGTTCCCGTTCCCCGTTCTCAACAAGCACACTACATCGGCGTGGAAGCGCTGGTGACCGAAGTAGACGACGAAGGCATCACCACGCGCGAAAACGGC
>CAZIAG010000099.1:9541-10220 GCA_964537375.1 uncultured Roseivirgaceae bacterium | reverse complement strand
CCATGTCGTTGCGATGACCGGCGATGGCGTCAACGATGCGCCCGCACTGAAATCCGCTCATATCGGTATCGCGATGGGCAAACGCGGAACCGAAGTCGCCAAAGAGGCGTCTGATATGGTGCTGGTCGAGGATGACCTCAACAAGATGGTTGAAGCGATAAGCATGGGCCGCAAGATATATGGGAATCTAAAAAAGGCGATCCAATACATAATCTCCATTCACATTCCAATCATTCTTACGGTATTGCTGCCGCTGTTCTTCGGATGGGTCTATCCGGACATCTTTACGCCGGTTCATGTCATCTTTCTGGAACTTATCATGGGTCCGACCTGCTCGATCGTCTACGAGAACGAGCCCATGGAAAAGGGCTCGATGTCACAACCTCCCAGGAACAGTAGCGCAAACTTCTTGTCGTGGCATGATCTACGGACCAGCATACTCCAGGGATTGATCATTACCATCGGTACGCTTGCCAGTTACCAATTTGCTGTCGCAAGGGGTTATGATGAAGAAACGACGCGATCGGCTGTATTCACCACTCTCGTGATCGCCAATATCTTCCTCACCTTATCGAACCGGTCGTTTCACTACTCGATTCTGGCAACCATTTCCTACAGGAACGCACTCATGAAGTGGATCATCATGCTGACAGTCGTACTACTCTTTCTGATAATATAC
>CAZIAG010000099.1:0-9531 GCA_964537375.1 uncultured Roseivirgaceae bacterium | reverse complement strand
CCACGCTGAACTCGTTTTTTCACCTTTCGCCACTGGTATTTGACGACCTTTCGATGTCGATGGTGTTGGGATTCATGTCCGTGATCTGGTTCGAAGGCTTCAAGTGGCTGCGCCGGCGACGATCCAATAATCCCGCTATTAAGGCCACTATGAGTCCGGCAAAACTCTAAAGAAATAACTTAGGACAGGCGATGTCCGGAAGAGGGGATTCCAAGGAGACTCTGCCTTCGCGTGCGCTGTGCTTTTGCGTATAAAGTCCCAAACACGACGGAACATTCTGCAGAACCAGGCAAACATCAGGCACCTGCCTCGACCGTAACCCGGCCTTGAGTCAACCTCTGACTTACTACCCTCCCTTCGGTACCGCAATACAAATAGCGCCCAGGAATCTTCGAGAATCCCAGCCTGTTTCTTTCCACACAGTACACCAACTGGCCGCATAGCCAGTCAACATCAAAACGACGAAAAGGTTTCGCAAAACTCAACTTGCCGTTAAGAAAGAGATCCTGTTTCGCTAGGCGGATCCCTTCCTGAAAACAAGCAACGGAACGGTCGATATGAAAGAGAGTTCCGCGGATCGACTTGACAAGAAAAGCCGCTCGTACCATCCACGATTCTGTTTCGTAAACAATACCGCGATTGAGGACTTCGACTTCCGGACATCAATGTTCAGCCGATAGGAAAGCGACTCTTCAATATTCTGTTTTCTGAAGTTAAACGTAACCCCAGAAGCCTTGTGACGTGCCGCGACCTTCTCCAACCTTTTAAGGTTTTCCTTCACGTTTAGGAGGTAGTCATAGTGAAAAACATCAATTGTTGAGACATTGATGCTATCGGCGAAGGATTTTACTTTCTTCAACTCCCGACCCAGGTCGTTAAAGTCGGAGGAGTAGAATATCTTCTTTATCGGACTCCTTCTCCACGTTCTTGGCACGACGAACACCGGAACGGGTGAGGTTGTTAACAAAATGGAGGCGTTCGTACCCAACAGCTTTTTTAGTCCGCCCGCACCCCGCGTACTCATACATATGTAGTCGGCCTTCATCTTCGTTGCTTGTCGGATAATCGTATTGTGAACAGAGATGTTCTGTACGGCGACGACGCATTGAAACTCTCCCGACGAAATGCGCGCAGCACGAAACTCGGTCAATACGGCCCGTTCAAGCTGTACCCGCGCGGCCTCAGTCTCTTCGCGTACATAGGCCTCGTACCGCGTCTCCGACCACCGGGTGGGCTTCAGGATTTCGAGAACATGAAGAAAGACCAGCGAATGCCCGTTTTGGGAAGCCAACTGGATACCAAACCTGATTCCTGCCTTCGCCGCCGGAGACAGATCCGTAGTAACAAGTATCTTTTTACTCATGACATAAGTTCATTAGCTGAAACTACATTTCCAAGCCCCGCTATCAACAAAGCGCGGATCTTTTGGTCGGTGCAAGCCCTAAAAGGTTCTCGAGATCATGCAGCATCTTGATTTCCTTGTGGTTTTCAGACCCGAAGGCATTCGCAAGCATATAAGCCGTAGACATGATCTTTCGTTTCATCGTCTTGTCAAACACAGTCGAATGCTCACGGTAATACTCCTCAAAGACCCCGTACGCGTCGCGGGGATCCACTCCCTCTGCCATAAGGTAGTCGAAGGCAATCAGGATGTATTCCGCGGCATCCATGTCAAACTCATCGGTGCTATCCTCATAAGATAACCACATTGACTCCACAGCCCGCTGCAAGGAATCCTCCTCGCTGCTGCGAACCTTGCCGTCGGCACCCGCCAAAGCGTAGAACAGGTAGCCCAGCTTTTCGTAAATTTTTTGATAGTTGATCACCATAAGACCTCGATTTGACTAATTCAAATCAACCAAGATACCTGCAGGGTAACGATGATATTTGAAAGGAGTCGTCGATGATTTTCGTCAGTTCTCCAGTCATCACGCTTTGCCGTCGGCACGAGCCATATTATCCTCTGACGATATGAAAGTTGAAATTGGCGTTACCAAATTTTCCATACAAGCGAACCCAAATCGGGAGCAGCTGTTCGGTGCCACGCGCCGTTGTAATGTCGCCCAGATCGATAATGTTGTTTTCTCGCCATCCAAACGACATTAACAAATCTCTTACCCGGTCCTTCGCATGCTGATCATTTCCGCTCATAAACACATTATGATCTCCATGTACGCTAGCCGGGTCGACCATCAAGTAACAATTCATTGTATTGAGCGTCTTGACCACATACACATCCGGAAACATCCGTTGCAGTAACTCTCCAAGCGAATCGGTATTAACAGGGTTAAGGATGGGCGGCATTCCACGGGAAAAATCCAGAGGGTTCGCAACGTCTACCAATATCTTCCCCTTAATGTTCTGTTTCCCCGCCTCTTTCATAACATCCAGCGACGCAAGCCCCATTGTGCAATTGAAAATCATTTCAGACCGACCGGCCGCATCGGCAAATGTCCCGATGTTCAGACGTCCTTTATTAGCTTCGTACCAATCCCCAAATCCCAGGTTGCCATAGCGATCCTTTTCCTTCCTCGAAAGCGTCTTTGCAACATCGCGTGTTCCAATCGTGACCTCATGACCGAGTGATATAAGCTTCGCGGCAATAGTCTGGCCTACTACGCCGGTCCCAAATACTGCTGTTTTCATAATCAATAAATTTAGGTGAATACAATCTGACCCCTGTATATTTGTTAGCTAACTTTTATATAGTCACCTAACAAAGGTATAGTGCCCTTCGGGCGAAGCGCAAGAGCTGTTATTCAGTATAGTGACTGTCAATAATGACGGAATAGGGAAATGACGATAAGAAGAGTCTCTTTCAGCATAAAAAATATCAAACATGATCATTGATGAGAAGGAAAAGATCATCATACTCCACGGCAAAGAGTATCATTGCGCGATGGACGTCACGATGGATTACATTGGGGGAAAATGGAAGACCGTGGTACTTTGGTATCTAAGGAAGGACAGAAAGCGTTTCAGCACGCTTAGTAAGCTGATACCCAACATCACGGAAAAAATGCTCAGTATGCAGCTTCGTGCGCTTGAGGATGATGGAATTGTAGGTCGGCAGGTTTACCCGGAAGTTCCCCCACGTGTCGAATATTACCTTACTGACTTTGGAAAGACAATGATTCCAATGCTGGAAGAAATCGCCCGATGGGGAAGAGCGCTGGCAAAATCGCAGGGTAAGATCGTTGACGCATCGGACTCTCGTTCCGGACGTAAGCGGAGCCGGGCGTAGGATACTTCGGTTTTTTCAATCACTTTATGGTCCACTCAACCGAGTCCAACGAAAGTCATCATCGTCGTTGATCAAGATCATTCACCCGGAGGGGCAAGTCTGGTACTTTGCATGGAAACAACACATCAAGGTATGGACAAACATTTCTACACGGTAACGATCGACTGGACGTCCGGAAGGCAAGGGGTTCTCTGTTCACCGGAAGTCAGTACATCTTTAGGTGATCAAGCATGCCTATCAATTGCGACGCCTCCCCAATTTCCGCAAGGCGTCGCCGGGTTCTGGTCGCCGGAACATCTGTTTACCGCGTCTGTCGGATCATGTTTCCTCACAACATTCCTCGCCATTGCGGAAAACTCAAAACTGCCTTTCACGGCTTTTCGATGTCGCGCAACCGGATTACTGGAGGCCGTTGAAGGCAAGTTGATCATGACTGAAATCGCCCTCGCAGCTGAAGTCGAAATCACAGCAGAGGAAAACCGGGAAAAGGCGGTCCGGGTGCTTCAAAAATCGGAAAAGGCATGCTTGATCTCTAATTCCATTCGGTCAAAGGTGACCATGATCCCGACGATAACGGTTAAGGTTCAAACAGCTGACGCGGTCTCCTAGATTTTGTTTTTATTTGAAATCAACGGTAGCAGATCCTTGTATAGGGACAATTCCGGCAATGCTCTCGATCGTCGGTTTGATCGAATGCAGCTTTCGGATCAAAAATTTCCTCCAAAACCTGTTGCAAGTGGAGGCTGAATTCTTCGAACAGTGGGTTCGCGTCCCTTACCGGATCGCGACCCATTCGTAGCCCAAATGAGAAATCGTCATCGAACAGGTTCATTCGATTGAGCAAACCTGGAACCAGTTGCAAATCGCCGTTGGTGCTCTTAAGATAATTTTGCTTATAAAGGAGGGCGTATAGCATGGTCTGGAAGGCCGCCTTGTTCCGCTTCGAATCACGCGTAAACAATGACGGTACGTCGTCAAAGCTAAGCTTATCTTTTCCAGTCTTGTAGTCAATCACACGTATGATATTGTCCTTTCTATCTACCCGGTCGATCTTTCCTCCAACAACTGCCTGAAAAGGTTTGACACCGATCGGAACAGAGAACGTTAGACCCGACTGCTCCAGGCCCTCTATAAAAAAGGGCGCATATTGACGATCGATCTCTATTATTCGATGTGCAAACCGACTCACAATTTCCCTTACGACAAGGCGTTGGCCCCGATAATCTACCTTAGCATCGGGATTGAGATTATAGGTTTCAATAAAGACATCATCGATGAGCCGATCAATCACAGGCTCAAAGTTCGCCAGGTCGTCCAGGTCTACCTGAGGGCTGCCTTTTCGTTTAATACCTTTGTAGAATCGCTCCATGACGTCATGCAGGAAGTTACCCAATACTCTCGCATCCAATTCTTCCTCAACTTCGTCAGCCTCTTTGATCCGGGCAACATGCCGAAAATAAAATTTAAGTCGGCATTCAAGGTAAGTGTTAAGCGCCGATGGAGAGATTCCCTTGAAGTATCGGTTGCCCTCGTTGACCTTCAGCAGGTCTTCCATGACCGTCTCACTTTTTCCAACGGTGATCTGCGAAAGAGTTCTCGGTACAATGGGATTGTGAAGGACCTTCTTCTCAAAAGGCAGTCCGGATTCGAAAATCAGTTGCTGTAGGAACCGGCTCATCTCGCCCTGACCGAGCACGTCGGTTTCTGAGTTATAAAACAGGTGTACCGTTTCGGCACGCTGAAGAATTCGATAAAAAAGATATGCGTATATGGCATCCTGATGTTCAACCGTAGGGAGGCCATATGCCCGCCGAATGGAATATGGAATGTACGACCCCGTAGAAGCCATAGACGGAAACGATCCTTCGTTCATAGACAGGACGAACACGTTCTTAAAATCGAGATTACGCGTTTCAAGAACGCCCATGATTTGCAAGCCGGCCAGCGGTTCACCAACGAAAGGAATTCGCTGCGATCTGACAAGCTGCCGTATTAGTCGTAACAGGAGCTTTATCTCGGTCGCCCTGGCACCTTTTACCTCCGCGCGGTTCGGTGACGTTACCCCCTGCTGGTTGTCGCGTGCCAGAATATCATTCAACCGATTGAAGAGTTTCAGAAAGTGAAATGCGTACTCCTTATCCATATCCGCCAACGTCTTTTGGACGCCCAGCACATTGATAACGTCGGCGAGATAGTTCACCAATCGTTGCGCAGCGCTTCGGTGATTGGCAGCGTTTGCATCGCGGAAAATGACCCGGTGCAAATCAACCGTACTTGCCAGGAAATTCTCCGGAACGTGGACCCAATTGTGTTTTAGTATCTCTTTTCGTTTTGCATTTGCAGTACCGGCGTCGGTCCCGATAACGTACGGATGCCCAAGAACTGAAAGCACCTGCCGATGATTGAAATGTCCGTCTTTATAGGCAATCTGGCAGTCGAGTAGCAGCTCGATAAAATTGAACATTGGTGTCGCCGACAGCGGGAAACCCATCGTCACGTTCATCTTTTCCACAGACCCTGCCACGCCGTGAACAACCGGCAACAAGAGCTTTTCGTCCGGCAGTACGATCACCGTTTCGGTGGGATCCATTCCCTTTTGCAATTCCTCCTCGATTATCTGGGACATCAACTTCGCCTGTCCAACCGGCTGAGCAGCACCATAAACCTTAAGGCGGGCAGACCCCGTCTCATTCTTCCGGAACAGTCGATGTGACGGAATATTGTCGGGAAAAGTTCGTCTCAACACGGGATGATCGAGATACTCTCGGAAAAACCGCCCGGCTTCCTGTGTGACGTTATTCACGTAGTACGCGTCAAGGTCCCAAAACACTCGCGCTCCCGCAGAGACAAAGGTTGAAAGTACATGTTCTTCAGCTTTGGTAAGAGCATTGAAACCCGCAAAGATCGTGTTTGGCCCGGTGGAGAGATCGAGTTCTCCTTTCAGAAGCTGCTCGGCGACACTCCTATGGAGCATCCCTTCGAACGCACGGCCTGTTTCCAGCAGGAGCGCGCGAAAGCCTGTGTAGATCTCGGGAAGTTTCCTCCAAAAGCTGATGAACTTCTTCTTGTGATGCGACTGATGCTCGTCAAAATTTCCCCAAAAGTCATTGAGAAAAGCTCGTTGTTCATCCGTGAGGTAATCGAAGCTGGAGTCGAGTTCCTTTTGATGACTCAGGTCCTTGAACAAATGACCCGCCTCGACCATGTACTTGTCCGCTTCGTCGAAGTCGCGCAGGAGCATTTCGCCCCAGAAGTAGAAATGTTCCAGACCTTCACTCCCATCTTGTTCATCCTCCGACCTGTTTACAATTCTCTTGTGGACGGAATAGAGGTCGTAAATGAGCTCTAGTTTGTCAGGCACCTTGAGGTCCGAGAATTGCTGAAAGAACTCTTCAATTGTCAAAAGCCTCGGCGTAAATACAGGGCGCTGCAATTGTTCGGCGAGGTACTTCCGGAAATACAAGGCGGCACGCCGGTTCGGAAAGACCACGGTAACCTGCTCCAGCTGCGGGTAGGACTTATAAACATGTTCAGCTACTTCCTGAAGAAAAGCGCTCATAATTTTCCAATCAAAAATCCAACGACAACTGATCCGTAGCCGCCTTCATCCTGGACGACGACTTTTGCTTAATGGTACTGACGACCTCAAAGACCGAGATATCATCGAGGTATAGCAAATAACCCGTCACATCGACAAAGTTCATTTGTCGCAGAATATTCATATACTCGAGAACCTGTTGTTGATCCGATCGTTTCTTCTCACCCGTCTTGTAATCTATCACGATCGCACGTTTACCACGGTGGACCAGCCGATCAAGACGGCTTTCACGACCACCGGGAAGCAAAACGGGTACTTCGGTTCGAACATCCCACTCCCTGCCAAACCATCCGGCAACTACCGTGTTCTTCATCAATAGTTGCAATTGTTCTTTGAGTGTAGCGCGCTCTCCTGATGTTATGAGGCCTTCAAAAACAATACGGTCCAATGTTTCATCCAACTCATCAGCATATCGGAGGCGCGAAAGCACCGCATGCATGTGTATACCATACAGGACACGTTTCTCCTTTTCGCTCGTCTGCTCAAAGTAAGTTTTCGCCGATTGACGGATGACCAGCTTGTCCCGCCAGGTTGCAGACAAATATCTTCTTAAACTCAACGTTTCCGCGACTAATTCCATTTCGCGTTTGCCGGTAGACACCTCTCCTGTCGCCCAAACTTCTTCCGGTTCCATCCACTTCTGTTTGAGATTATCCGAAGTGTTAAGACTCGTATACAGCAGCGCCGCCACCGAATTCTTTGTATATCGTACTTCCGGATGCGGAGCCATCGCGAAAAGACCGCGTTCCGCCCTGGTGAACGCCACGTAGAGCAGGTTCAGATTGTCGAGGTAACTTCGCGTTCTTTCCTCGGTGTAAAACGAAGAGAAAACCGTTTTATCCAGCGGCTTTCCATACCGCACAGGAAGGTATCCAACATCGCTGAACCCGTTCTCGTCCGACCTAACCCAAAGGTTAGGCGCTTGCCAGAGGTCGTGATCGAGACCCCAGGAACAAAAAGGAACGATTACGAACGGAAATTGGAGTCCCTTGGATTTGTGAACCGTAAGGATCTGAACAGCTTCGACACCCCCGGAAATCTTTACCGAACGCTTGTGTCGGTTCTCATTCCACCATTCGAGAAACGCCGCGAGGTCGTTGCGTTCCCGGCCATAGAACTCGAGCACCATATCCTGAAACGCCTGCAGGTAGACCAGTTCGCCTTCGTCCTGCCCGAGTCCGAATACGTCGATCAATGTCTCCGTCAACTCGATCAAAGGCAACTTTTTTAACATCGGCTTTTCCGCCGTGAAAGATTGTGGCAACTGGCTTTCGAAAAATGCCTGGTTTCCGACTGAGAAGACCGTTGCAAGGTCCTGGTCTGTTGAATTCATGCGAGCGTGCTCATAACTAAGCTGTGCCCGGGCAATGTCGTCGTCGGAGTTTACGAGATAGCGCATCGCGCCCAAAAGAAGGTTGACACACGCGGCACCATCGATTCGCAAAGATTCATCTGAGACGACATCGTATCGACAATCCGGCCTTGCGGCCGCCGAATTGCGATACTGCAATAAATAGGAAGCGATTCTTTGACCTTCTTCATTCTTCCGTACAAGGATGGCAATCTCGCTTAGCCTCACACCCTTGTCCTGAAGCTGTTCAAGAATGGATGGCAATCGTTCAAGGGCCTGTTCATTCCATCGCACAAAGCCGGAAGGGGGATCTTCGGCGTTTTCGCGGATAAACTGAATTGAAACATAACCCGGTACATCACGGGCCGCGGCCTGCCTGACATCCCGATAGGCGTCAAGCGGATTGGATGCCCCGGTCTCCAGTGAGATGTGCTTTGCCGCTTCATCGAACAAGAGATTATTGAATTCGACGATTTCGCGGGCGCTGCGAAAATTCGTAGCCAATTCGCGAATATCCGTCCGTTCCTCCCCTATGTGAGAAATGATTTCCTGCTGTAGCAGGTTAAGGTCACCACCCCTCCACCGGTATATTGCCTGTTTCACGTCGCCAACCACAAGAGCGGAATGTCCCTGGTCGAGGCTATTGACGACAAGCGGATAAAAATTCCTCCACTGCATGCCCGACGTATCCTGGAACTCGTCGATGAGGTAGTTGCGATAGAACGAGCCAATCTTTTCATAGATGAACGGCGTGTCACTGTCCTGGATCACGCCATTCAGAAATTTCGGCGCATCGGCAAGGAGCATAACGTTGTTCTCTTTCTTATACTCCTTCAGCTTTCGGGCGATATCGGCAATGAGACCATAGACATACAGATTTCGCAGAGCAACTTCCGCGCTCAAGGCCAGTTTATGATCGGTATCCCAGGCACGGACGATCTCCTGGATTCGCGGAACGAGTTGTTTCTCGGCCACTGTAACGATATCCCTATGGTGGGGTGTCCTGGAACCGGGCCAATTCGCGGCCTCTGAAAAATGTGAACGAATCCGATCGGACGGTTCCTTCAAGGCCGAGACACTTCTGCAGGTTGCAAATTGCAGCAGGAACGTTTGCACGCCGGAGTTCCGTCCCCACTTCAGATCATCGTAGCCCCACGCTTGGGCATCGATGCACTCCAGCGTCTCCCGGGCGGCCTTTGATACCACCGCCAGAAAGCCATTCTTCATTTGCCATAACTTCGCCCGCAACGTCTTGAAGTAGTCAGGTTGGCGGGTCACCCGGTTGACGTCATCTTCAATCGCCTTAAACTCCTCCCGAAAGATCTCCCGGGCAAATTC
>CAZIAG010000098.1:0-10262 GCA_964537375.1 uncultured Roseivirgaceae bacterium | reverse complement strand
CACCCGGCAACGACTCTCCCTTGACGATGTCAACCCGTATTCCAAAAATAAAGATGAACTGGTTGCGATCATGCGCCAAAGTCGCAACGAGGGCCCGTTCACGCCGCTCTCCCTTCAAGGCACCCTTGTATTTCCGGGGTTGGATGGTGGAGCGGAATGGGGCGGCGCTGCGGTGGATCCCAAGGGTGTGCTGTACGTGAACAGTAACGAAATGGCGTGGCACATGAAACTTGTGTACGTACAACCGGCGAACGCTGATTTGGATCCCGGAATGCGTGTATACCTGTCTCACTGTTCCGCATGCCACGGCGCGCGGCGCACGGGCAACACAGCCAGCGGCTATCCCTCGCTCCTCGATGCCAAGAGCAAGTGGGAAAAGCAACACATCACGCAAACCATCAAAACCGGCAAAGGCATGATGCCGGGATTTCCGACGTTGTCGCAAAAAGAAATCGACAATCTTCTTTCATTCTTATACAATGAATCTCCCTCATTGGAAGTAAACCTGAAGCGCGAAACACCCGAACCCTATTACAACATTACCGGCTACACCAAATTTTTGGACGCCGATGGCTATCCGGGTATAAGTCCCCCTTGGGGAACCCTGAGTGCGATCGATCTCAACACCGGTGATTATGTTTGGCAAATAACCTATGGTGAATATCCGGAGTTGATCGAAAAAGGAATTCCACCGACAGGCGCCGAAAGTTATGGCGGACCCCTGGTGAGCGCCAGTGGACTGCTGTTTATTGCGGGCACACGCGACAAAAAACTGCGGGCTTACGATACGAGAAACGGAGACCTGCTTTGGGAGACTACACTTCCCGCTGCGGCCTTTGCTACGCCGGCAACCTATGAGGTAAACGGAAAGCAATACATCGTCATCGCTTGTGGCGGAACGAAACTAGGGGCCGCGAAGGGTGACAGCTACGTGGCCTTTGCCCTCCCCTGAGGCCATGGTCGAGTGTCTTCCGTCCTGCCTACCGCTTCTCTTCAGAAGCAGCGGTCTCCGACTCCGGTTCCTTCTTTTTCGGAAAGGCCAGGGAGGAGACCATCGCGATCGCCAGGATAGACACAATCACGATCAGAGAAACCTCTGTCGGAATCTTGTACCAGTCCGCGATACACATCTTCACCCCGACGAACATCAGCACCGCCGCCAATCCGTACTTGAGGAAATGGAAATATTTTTCAATTCCGGAGAGTGCAAAATAGAGCGACCGCAAACCGAGAATGGCAAAGACATTCGACGTATACACGATAAACGGATCGTCAGAGATGGCAAGAATCGCCGGAATGGAATCCACGGCAAAGACCAGGTCGGTAGCCTCGATTACAATGACTACCAGCAGCAAGGGCGTCGCCCACGTGCGGCCCTCGTGCTTAACAAAGAACTTGTCGCCTTCGAAATTAAGCGTAAACGGGAGGATCATCCTCGCGAGATTGACCAATGGATTTTTCTCAGGCTCGACTTTCGTTTCTCCACCGGTCAGCATGCGAAATCCCGTGAAAATCAAAAAACCACCAAAGATATAGATCAACCAATGAAAGCGGTGGATCAACTCGATGCCGGAGAGGATAAACAGAATCCGCATCACCAGCGCACCCAGGATGCCCCAGAACAACACCTTGTGTTGGTATTCGTCCGGCACCTGGAAGTACGAGAAGATCATGATGATGACAAATATGTTGTCAACGCTCAGCGACTTCTCGATCAGATAACCCGTGAAATATTCAACCGCCTTTTCCTTCCCGAAGTAATAGTAGACGAAAACGTTGAAAGCCATGGACAGCGCAATCCATACGAATGTCCACGAAAGCGCCTCCTTCATGGAGACATGGTGGGCCTTTCGATGGAATACGCCCAGGTCCAGGGCCAGCATGCCCAGAACAAACAGATTAAAGCCTGCCCAAAGAACTATAGACTCGTTCATCTTCGAAAAATAGCCATTTTACAAGCACGCCTATAACGGAATTTACACCCATTAAGAATAAATATCGAATTCCGCTTCACTCACCTCCCGGGAGCAGTATCCGACCACAATCCAGTCGACCGTTGATAATGACATATTGTACTGATTACCAACGTATTAAACAATGACTGATCCGGCTCGTCCGCTCCTGCCCTGAATCGAACAAGTTTATTTCCATCAGTTCCACGATTTTTGCAGATAGCGCATCAGCCAAATTATGCTAATGCAATGAAGCGAGGTCTGTCGGTCATCTTTTTCTTCCTGTCGCTTGTCGTCCTCGTGGCGGTTTTCATTCTGAATTATCGGCAGTCGCTTACCTTGCTCGACCGGTTTCACGCCGTTGAAGAGTCGCATGGAAGATTTACGAAAATAAACGACCTGGCGTCGATGCTTCGCGACATACAGCGGTCGCATCGTGGTTATGTGATAAGTCACCATAAGGAGGTGCTCATCCCGTATCACAGCGCCGCCGAGCAAGCGCCCGAAATACTTCGCGACCTTGCTGAAGTCTACAAGAACAACCCAAACCAGGCAGCCATGGTCGATACGGTAACGAGGCTGTTCAACAAGAAGATCGGGTACGTGGAGGATGCCATTGACATGATCGATCGTGGTCAGTTTACAGAGGCGATGAACGGTATCCAGGAAGGACGGCTGCTCTTTGACAGTTCGATGGCCGTGCTGGCCCGGATGTCATCGGGTCAGCGTGAACTCTATGAACAACAGAAACAGCAGGTCGAACGCCAGGCACGTCGCATCTTCATCGTCGTCATCACCGGATTGGTGGTCAGCGCCCTCCTCCTTGTGGTTGCAACAGCCCGGTTTCAGAAAAGAAAGATTTCCCGTCTCAGCAACGAACTGGAGGTTGCCAATCGTGAAGTGGAGGCTACTAATCTCGCATTGCTCTCCTCCAACCGGGACCTGAAACAGGCAAACGACGCACTAAAAAAGCTCAACCAGGAACTGAACGATTTTTCTTACTCGGTATCCCACGACCTCAAGGCCCCACTCCGCGCCATACGCGGCTTTTGCGATCTCCTTTCAGACGAAGCTTCCACGCAGTCCAATGAACGTATTACTCGCGCAGCCGCGGTCATAGAGAAAAACGCTAAACGAATGGACGCGCTGATCAACGACCTCCTACAACTCGCCAGGCTTGGCAACACACCGATGAGTAAACAAAACGTCGACATGAATCGCCTCATCGACGAGGTCCTTCGCGACCAGGCGCTCAAACCAGGAACGGAAATGAAGGTATCCAAAATGGAAAATGCACACGGTGATCCGGGACTGTTGAAACAAGTCTGGGAGAATCTGATCAGCAACGCGATCAAATTCTCAGGGATGAAAGACAAGCCGGTGATCGAGATTGGTTATAAACAAAATGGACGCGAGCAAGCTTTCTGGGTCAAAGACAACGGCGTAGGTTTCGATCCTCAGTACCGCGGAAAATTGTTCAAGGTATTCTCGCGGCTTCACACCAAAGAAGAATTTGAAGGAACGGGCGCCGGGCTAGCTATCGTTAAGAAGATCATCGACGCACACAAGGGAAACACCTGGGCCGAAGCCGAACTCGCCAACGGCGCGACGTTCTACTTCACACTACCATTGAACGATTCTTTCCCCGAAAAAAAATCCACCACAACCGACGGTATCGAATAGAAGAAGCCATTCAACGAGACCCGTCAACCGGCATATGTTTTTTAGCGACCGATTTCAACCTTATCCGTGTGCTAAGGATTTTGAAACTGCTGGTTATGATAAGTGTGATCATCGCTACCGACAACGACGAAACCTCCATTCGAGACACTATCGCCTATGTCTACGCAAACGTAACATACAAGCGGCTGCTGAAAGAAGTTATAGTCGTCGATGCAGGAAGCCCCGACCGAACTCTTCGCGAAGCGGCACGCACGGGTGCAACGGTAATGATATCGCCCAAGAGGGGTCGCGCTGCCCAACTCAACTATGGCGCACGACAAGCATCCGGAGACATCCTCTACTTTCTGCCGTCCCGGTCAATCCCGCCTTCCAGCTTCCTGGGCGAGATCGCAAAAGCAGTATCGAAAGGCTTCGCTTGCGGAACCTTCTGCGTACAGTTTCCGAGTACCCACTGGACATTATCCCTCCTGGCGTGGTTAGTCAACAGGCCGGCGTCTCCATGCCTGGCAGACCAGGGACTATTCGTAACACGTTCATTCTTCCTCAAGACAAATGGCTTCAATGAAAACCACGTCGTCATGGTAAACCAGGAATTTGTCATACGTGCCAAAAGATATTCAGATTTCGCCATACTACAGGAAAGGATCGTTCTGCCCGTTTTCAAGTACACGCACCGAGGCTTCATCACCACGACCGCCGTCCAGGCATTCGTGTATTGGCTGTACAAACAAGGCTATAGCGATCGCACACTAACCCGAATCTATCGCGCGCTGCTCAAATGGAACGTCGGTCCGGAACCGCGTCAGGACACTGTCGAACCACCCGATGGAATCAGTGTCACGGCGGATAGCCCCGCCCTCTCCGGCGGATAGAGGATGCTTGGTCGATGCCGCCAAATCACCTGCTCCAACCTGTAATCTGTCATCTGTATTCTCTAATCTTCCGGATTGCAGGCGCCTATGATCATTGCCCTTCCTTGATTGTTTGTACAAACCGTTTGATTACCGAAGCATCGGCTCCGCTGTTCTTCAGCACCTCGATAAACGCACTCCCCACGATGGCCCCCGTCGCATATTCGCAAGCCGCAGCAAAAGATTCGTGATTGCTGATGCCGAATCCTACAAGAAAAGGGTTCTTCAAACTCATGGTCCGGATACGTTCAAAGTACGAGCGTTGTCCTGCCGTAAACGAACGCGTTCCACCAGTCGTGCTTGATGACGATACCGCATAAACAAAACCCGTACTTAGGCCGTCGATCCTGCGGATCCTTTCCTCACTGGTACTTGGAGCGATCAGGAACGTACAGCAAAGGTTCGTTTCTTCAAACGTCTTACGGTGATCCTTTTCGAACTCATCCAGCGGTAAATCCGGAATGATCACTCCGTCGACTCCGGCCTCCGCAGCATCCTCCAGGAAACGCGTCACGCCATACTGATAAATCGGGTTGAGATAACCCATAAGCACCACCGGTATCTTACTCGACGACCGTATCTCCCGGACCTGACTAATCAAACGCTTTAACGTCATTCCATTGTCGAGGGCGGCCTTATTGCTCTGCTGTATCGTCGGACCATCCGCGACGGGGTCTGAAAAAGGAATCCCGATTTCAATTATGTCGGCACCAGCTTGCTCCAGTGCCTTGGCGACCTGCACGGTGTCGTTCAGTCCCGGAAAGCCCGCCGTGTAGTAGACAGCCAGTACGTTGGATCGTTTTGTATCCAGCAGTTGTTGTATCCGGTTCTTCATTTCATTAAGCTTATCAGTTAACGCCTCCTCAGTCAATACTTCCCCCAGCGTATGTAGGTCTCCAGGTCTTTATCGCCGCGGCCCGAGAGATTGACTACCACGATGTCGTCGGGATCAAACTCGAATCCCTTTAACGCGGCTATCGCATGCGCCGATTCGATGGCAGGAATTATTCCCTCGAGACGACTCAACTCGATACCGGCTTCCATGGCTTCATCGTCCGTAGCACTCACAAAGTTCACACGGCCCGATTCAAACAGGTGAGCGTGCATCGGTCCGATCCCCGGATAATCCAGTCCCGCCGAAATGGAATACGGTTCCGTTACCTGGCCATCGTCGTCCTGCATCAAAAGGGTCTTGCTACCATGCAGCACACCGGGCTTCCCCAACGCCGTGGTTGCAGCCGACTCTCCCGATGACAATCCTTTCCCCGCTGCCTCAACGCCGACGAGTGAAACATGGGTTTCATCGAGGAAGTGATAGAAGGCTCCCGCTGCATTGCTCCCCCCTCCTACGCATGCAAAGACATAGTCCGGATAAGGAACGCCGTTGACCGATGTAAGCTGGTCCCGGATCTCCTCGCTGATTACCGACTGAAAACGCGCCACCATATCCGGGTATGGGTGCGGCCCTACAACGGACCCGATAATGTAATGCGTGTCCGCCGGATTGTTTATCCAATGACGCATGGCCTCGTTTGTCGCATCCTTTAACGTGCGGTTGCCACTCTCGGCCGGCACTACCCTGGCTCCAAGAATACGCATACGCTCCACGTTAGGACGTTGCCGTTCCATGTCAACACTTCCCATGTAGACGGTGCATTCCATCCCCATCAATGCGCAAACTGTCGCCGTGGCCACCCCGTGCTGACCTGCGCCGGTTTCGGCGATTATCTTCCGTTTGCCCATACGTTTCGCCAGAAGGATCTGGCCAATGGTGTTGTTTACCTTATGTGCGCCTGTGTGGCAAAGATCCTCACGTTTCAGGTAAATGTTCGTCTTGTACATCTCAGAAAGTCGTCTCGCAAAATACAACGGTGTGGGGCGCCCGACATAGGTCTTCAAAAGCTGGTGAAACTCTTCACGGAAGTCGGGCGATGCAAGCACTTCCCGATAGCAGCGCCGCAGGTCCTCCACATTCGGATAAAGCATCTCAGGAATGTACGCCCCGCCATACTGACCGTAGTAACCATTCTTGTCAACATGAAACCTCATACCAATTGGGTCAAAAGTTGTTGTATACGTGAAATCCTACGGGTGTCCTTCAGCGCGGGCGCAATTTCAACCCCGCTGTTCAAATCAACGGCGTGAAGATTCTTATCCAGCAGCGCGTTGATCCCGTAAAGGTTATCTTCATTTATTCCTCCGGACAAAAAGAACGGAAGCCTGTCGTTGTAGGCCCTTAGCAAACCCCAGTCAAACGCTCGCGCGTTGCCTCCACGGTAAGTACCTTTCGTGTCAAACAAAAAGTAATCAACCGCCGATTCATATTCGATCGTTCGGCCAAAATCAAACGATTCGTCAACGGAAAACACCTTGGTCACGAGCACGCCAGTATCACGGATCCTTGCGCAGTCGCTCGGAGTTTCGTCACCGTGCAGTTGCACCATCGAAAGCTCGTGTCGTTGAACCTTGTCGATGATCGACGACTGGGGTTCGTTCACAAATACCCCCACCCTCGCCGCTGTCCCTCCAATCGCAGCCAGGTCGGGATCGACACCTACATACCGCGGCGACCGGGAATAAAAAATAAACCCAACATAGTCCACCCCCAACGCCAACACTTCGGTGATGTTTGAGACATCCCGCAACCCGCAAACCTTTATCTTAATATCGTTCTTCAAGAGACTGACGATTGTGATTGCATGCGTGGGCTGATCCTCTCCAACTCGCTGATAAATTCCCGTGCTTTGAGCTCGGGCTGACGGTGTTCCATAAAGTTTTCGCCGATAAGAAATCCATCAAAGCCATATTGACGCAGATCGGCAATATCGTGTGGTTCACGGATTCCACTCTCGGAGATCTTTATAACATCCGACGGTAACACGGCCGCCAGCGCCTTCGATGTTTCCGTCGTCACCTCGAATGTCTTCAGGTTGCGATTGTTTACGCCAACAATGTCGGCACCGCTGCCTACATTGGCTCTCCATTCAAATTCATCGTGAACTTCCAGCAATACCTCCAGCCCCAGTGAATGCGCCAGGGCCGCGAACGATTTGCATTCTTTAGGATCCAGTACGGCCGCGATCAACAGAATAGCGTCCGCACCGATCGACTTCGCCTCGATAACCTGGTATTCGTCTATGACAAAGTCCTTACGCAACACCGGGCAAGCGTTAAACTTCCTCGCGATGGTTAGGTCCTCGTTGCTGCCACCAAAAAAGCGCTGGTCGGTGAGAACAGACAAAGCAGAGGCCCCCGCTTGTATATAGCCGATCGTTGTACGCTCAGGGGAAGCATATGCGTTGATCACTCCCTTCGATGGCGAGCGGCGTTTGAATTCAGCAATGATCCCATGTTGATCTTTCCGCTGAACATATTTTTTCAACGACACGGTCGGCGTCTCAAAATAGAAGGATTGCTCAAGCAACCCGACCGGGTGAAGGCTCTTGCGCTCCGTAACCTCTCTACGCTTCTCCTCAACGATTTGTTCGAGTATCGATTTTTCTCCTGCACTCATTGCATCTCCATTAATTTCCTGAAAGAATGATAGGCACGGCCCGACCGTAGCGAGTCCGCTGCCTTCTCCAGCGCCGCGGTCAATCCGGCATGCCGATTTGCCGCATAAAGGGCCATCCCCGCGTTTGCCACCACAGCGTTTTCCTGTTCGCGTGTACCCTTTCCCTGGAGGATATCCAGGAAAAGCGACGCCGATTGTTCAACGGAGTCACCGCCTGCGATATCGGTAGAGCGCAACGCAGGAAAGCCGAGATCTTCCGGTTCCAGCACGTACTCGCCGTCGTTGCTGAAGTATTTGATCGGGCCCGTTAGTGAAACCTCATCATAGCCATCAAGCGCATGAAGGACAAGGAAGTCTTTTCTACTCTCCTGGTACAGGTAGCAGTATTGGCGCGCCAATTCAAGGCTGAATACACCAACCAGTTGCCGGCTCGGAAAAGCCGGGTTCACCATGGGTCCCAGCATATTGAAAAACGTCTTTACGCCGAGCTCCCGACGCATCGGCGCAACGTTCTTCATCGCCGGGTGGAAGAGCGGCGCATGCATAAAGCAAATGTTCGCATGATCAAGACACCGCTTAAGCCGCTCAGGGTCATTGGTAAATTTGTAGCCAAAATACTCCAGTACATTGGATGAACCACAGGCTGATGAGACACCATAGTTCCCGTGCTTTGCCACCGGTTGTCCTGCGCCGGCAACAACGAATGCCGACAGGGTCGAGATATTAAACGTATTCTTCCCGTCACCCCCTGTCCCGCAGACATCCATTACCGGGGCGTCGAAATCTACCCGGTGACAAAGCTCAAGCATTGCATCGCGAAATCCCTCAAGCTCCTCCACCGTAATGCTTCGCATCATATACACCGTCATGAATGCCGTCGTTTGACTCGCATTGAACTTCCCCGATGCCAGGTCGACCAACACGTTCCTCGCCGTCTCGCGTGTCAGCGAACGATGTTCAATCAATTCATTAAGGATCGCCTTCATATTCGCTAAATTCTTTTGTTTATCTCCCCTCCAACCAGTTTTGAATTAACCGGGGCCCCTCCTTCGTCATAATCGACTCGGGGTGAAATTGTACCCCCCTGACGTCGTATTGTCTATGGCGAATGCCCATCACAAGACCATCCTCATTAACCGCGGTGATCGACAACTCGCCATTGATACTCTCCGGAACAATCGCCCAGGAATGATAATGCGTAGCCTCAAACTTTGCCGGCACGCCGCGAAACAGATAGTCATCGGCATCAAGTACTTCCACCACGGAGGTCACACCGTGAAGCACGCGTGGAATATTGTAAAGCTTCGCACCAAATACTTCCCCAATCCCCTGGTGGCCGAGACAAACCCCGAGTATGCTCTTGCCCGCACCATAGGTCCTGATCACCTCTTTCATTATCCCCGCCTCATCGGGAATGCCGGGGCCCGGGGACAAGAGTATCTTATCGTATTCATTCACACGCTCCAGCGAAATACGATCATTGCGATGGATCTCCGCATCATAGCCCAATGCCCTGATAATGTGAACCAGGTTGTAAGTAAACGAGTCGTAATTATCAAGAACCAGTATTTTCATAAATATCTTTTCAAAAGTTCAGATCACAGCTCCTGAGCCATCACCACCGCCTGGCGCAAGGCCGCGAGTTTATTGTTTACCTCCTCCAATTCGTTCCTGGGCTCCGACCGCGAAACGATACCGGCACCCGCCTGGTAGATCAACGTATTCCGATGACTGAGAAACGTGCGTATCATGATTGCGTGATTGAACGAATCGTCAAAGCCGAGATAGCCGATCGCGCCGCCGTAGAATCCCCGGTTGACATTCTCGTAACGATCGATCAGGGTCATGGCCATGTGCTTGGGTGCCCCGGATAGCGTGCCCGCCGGAAACGTGTCCGCGGCCATCTTCACGATAGAAGAATCGGGCCCTACCTTCCCCGTTACTTTCGACACGAGGTGCACAACATGCGAATAAAATTGTATCTCCTTGAATACCTCCACAGAAACTCGTTCAGCGTTCCGGCTCATATCGTTGCGCGCCAAATCCACCAGCATCACGTGTTCTGCATTTTCCTTCTCGTCAAGCGTAAGGCGGTTGGCGATCTCGGCATCTTCCTGGTCGTTGCCGGAACGTCTGAAGGTTCCCGCTATCGGAAAGATATTCGCCGCGCCGTTCTTTACCTGGAGCTGGGCCTCCGGTGAA
>CAZIAG010000097.1:3258-10352 GCA_964537375.1 uncultured Roseivirgaceae bacterium | reverse complement strand
CTACGGACATGTTATTGTCTACGTTTACCGGCATGGTCGTACGCACCAGGTTCTGGCCGATCGTCTGCGCCTGGGTAATCGCATTGGTCACGTATTCCGCCCGGAGGAACGCAAATACACTCACGAAGTTTGCAGGATTGAACATCGTAAAGTCCACATTCCAACTTTGATTATAGGCCGGTCGTAAGTCGGGATTACCGACATAGAGATTGAGCGGGTCGCTGTTGTCTACGATCGGTTGCAATTGCCGGATGTCCGGTTCCTGGACCGACGTCTCATAACCGATGGTCAAATGCTTTGTGGAAGAAAAATCAATATTGAGCCTGACGCTGGGCAACACATTCTCAAAAGATCGGTCGATCTCTACATCCATCAAAGGAAGGTCTCCATGGAGCTGTGTCCGCTGAAGACTACCACCGACCACCAGGTTATACCGGTCGCGATTGAGCCTGAAGTTCAGCCCTGCACGGTGATATTGGTAGTCGCTCTTGTAGCGGTTTGTCAACGACTCATTCAAATTGCGAAGGTCAGCATTAACATCATAGACGAGTCGCTCTGCGTCGCTGATGTTTCGCTGAAAATTGTAGTTGGTCTCCAGGTATTTCCTTCCACCCAAGGGTTCGGTGTAGGAGGCAGACGCTCCATATCGACGGGCGTCGTTCGACTGCAGGTGTTCTTGCCTCAACGTCTCCTGCGTGGGGTCATCGCCATAGAAATGGTTCGTCGCGTCGAGCATTCCGTCGCGGGTGCTTTCAACAAGGCCAAACGAAAGATTTGCCGACAGTGTTCTTCCCTTTTTTGAGAATCGATGCCGCCACAACAGATTGGAATTGAGATTCTTGTTTATCCCGTCCGAGATAACGCGGCGTTCGCTTTCATTCAGAATGCCATCGTCGTTTATGTTCTGGCTTTCACTGGTGACGTCGGACCTGGTTTGGTTGTGCGATGCGTTCGCCGAAAATTTCAATGAATTCGCGGAGTCGATCGAATGCTCCATCGCGAGATTCAGGCGATGGTTGTCGTTCGTGTTTTGCTGACGGCTTTCTTCGCGATAGGTAAATGTCCCGGACGGCAAAAAGTTATCCCTTACGGTTGATTGGTTTCGCGCGTGATCCAGGTAATTGTAAAAATAGCTCCCGTTCAGTTCCGAATCCTTGCTGAAAGAATTGTTGAGGTTGAGCCCACCGCCGTAGTTCGACATAATGCCGTTTGCGCGACCTCCAAGGTTCAGGGGAATGGATGCATCTCGTTTGATGGAGATGCGCATCGTACCCCCGCCACTCATGAATTGCTGGGCACCACCCATGAAGTTCAGGTAATCGTTCATGGAGAACCCTTGCTCGTTTACGTTGTTGCCCATTCCCAGAAGAGAGATCTGGCGTGTTTTCGTAAAGCGGTTGAGACTGGCCCTTCCGGTGAACCGGTCATCATTGCCCACACCAGCCATCAGCGTACCGAAGGCGCCATTCCGTTTTTCTTCTTTCAGCCCCAGGTTGATGGTTTTCTCGCGCTGCCCGTCGTCGATGCCGGAGAATGCAGCTTGGTCTGATTTCTTGTCAAAGAACTGGACTTTGTCCACGGCGTCGGCAGGCAGATTACGCGTCGCCAGCTTTGGATCGTTGCCGAAAAAATTCTTCCCGTCGACCGTCACGCGTTGCACGCGTTCGCCCTGCGCCGTGATGTTGCCTTCATTGTCGACTTCCACGCCGGGTAATTTTTTCAGCAGATCCTCGACCATGGCATTCGGCTGCGTCTTGAATGAGCTTGCATTAAACTCGATCGTGTCGTTCTTTATAACCACCGGCGCACGCTCTCCGGTAATTTCGATCTCGCCGAGTTCGTTGGTAGCGGGCTCCATGGTGATCACGCCCAAGTCGACAACCTCTCCTTCGGTCGGCGTGGTCACCTTCCTCGTAACAGTGCGAAATCCCAGGAAGGTGACTTTAATCAGGTGCTCCCCCGGCTTTACATTCCTGATCACGAAATTCCCTACGTTGTCGCCAACGGCAAAGTTGACGAGAGAAGAATCACTGGGATTCAGCAACAACACCGTTGGGGAGGGAAGCGGGTTGTCGAGGGTATCTCTCAGTTGACCCTGGATACTGAAACGCTGCGCATGTGCGGCCGCCGCGGTCACTACACACAAGATGAGTATAAGGTGTTTCATTTCCGTGAGATAGGTTGGTTAATCTTCCTGGATTGCTGTGATCAATTGCGTATGAAAACACCGCCACCATTTGCCCGGATACGTTCGAATTCCTTCTCACGCATCTCCTGGAACTCGGCCTGACTTATGGACGTACCGCCGGTCGGTGCCTTCAACTCGCGTCTATTCAGCGGTCGGAGCTCAATCGACTTCGCCGTGATTACTGTCTTTCCATTGTCTACATCTACCGCGAGTACGGCTCCGGGCAACGTGTTGAATCCCGTCGGACCAAGGAATGGTCGCAATGCATCGGTGTACCAGGCGACGATGGTTTCTTTCCGCTCTTCATTGTAATAGGTGGCCTGACGACAAGTGTATCCGTGAATCTCCTTCAACTCTGTGCCGATCTTCCATGGCGTTAGCCGAACGCTGTCCTCAATCAAATAACGCTTGCCCAGGAATTCTTCCTGCCTGAGGCGTTTCATCTGTTCCTGGTTTACATACTCTTCGGCCGCCGGCCGTTGAATACGCATCACCACTCCACCACCGCCGACTTCTTCCGGTTCATCCTCGATTACGGGGCGGAAGAGCGATTCATTTGCATTGAACAGCAACTGATCCTGTTGTGTGCGAAACTCTGGAAGGACTTCACGGAGTTCCGCGCGACCCTCCGGGAGGGTCCGATGCAGGTTGATTTTTGTTTCGTAGACGATGACACCCTCGGTTTGGGCAAACGTCACTTGGTGCGCCGCAACGAGCGTTGCGATCCCGAAAACTAAAATGATCTTTTTCATGTTTGGCGAAAATTTCATGCGTTCAAATGTACGTCTAGTGATGCGCGGCGTATGTTAAAGAACGTTAAAGGCATGTTAAACAACGTTAAAGCCACGTGCGGGCATGCTAAAAACGGCGTACTTTTGCCAGGAGGCCATTGTGAAAAGATTGTCCAAGAACTCCATTGCAATCATCCTGATGTCCAGCAGCATCGTGTTGCTGTTGGTGCTGGAGGGCATTTGGCTTCGCTCCGCCTGGCGCGACGCGGAAGAAGATTTCAGAAAGGAGACGAACAGTTTGTTTCGCTCGGTCGTATTAGCACTGAATGATTCGATGATTGACCGCAATTTGAAGCCCTTGTCGGTGATCGTCAAAGATTCGCTTGGCGGGGGCATGTCGCGCCCCGATTCTATCCATGTACGCAAGGAGCATGTCATGACCCAGATAGAGATCTATACCACTTCGTCGGATCCGGACTCGGTGCCTCTGCCGGTGTTACCGGTGATCGAACGTGCACGACTTGGGGCCAAGCCGATCAAGCTTGTCTATCGCGTCGGCAATGACACGCTCAACACCGACAGCATTCGATACCATTACGCTAAAGCATTGGAACAGGTCGGAATTGCTGTTCCGTTCCAGGTGATCACGTTGAAGCAGACGACCCGGGACTCTATCGCTACCTGGATAGGTCAACGCCCTGCATTTGTCTCCGAAGAAGTGCGCGTTGCTCCCTTTCGGCGGTATGCCGTATCCTTCTCAGGAGTGCAAGCCACGATCTTAAGGGAGGTCATGCCCGAGATACTGTTCTGCACTTTTCTCACATTACTTACCGCCGGATCGTTTGTACTCATGTTTCGAGCGTTGCGCGCACAGCAGCGACTTGTTCAAATGAAGAGTGACTTCATCGGCAACGTTACCCACGAACTGAAAACGCCCGTCGCCACCGTCAGCGTCGCCCTGGAAGCGTTGAGAAGCTTTCGGGCTTTGGAGGATCAGAAGCGGACCACGGAATACCTCGATATCGCGCAGAACGAACTCAACCGGCTGATGCTTATGACCGACAAGATCCTGAAGACGGCGGTGTTCGAAGACAACGGGGTTGAAGTCAAGTTTGAGTACGTTGATATCGATGAAATTTTCCACGACATAATTGCCTCCCTTAAGGTCGTGTTTGAGAAGAGAAACATACGTCACAAGTATACGAGGGAGGGAACTGACTTCACGCTCTCCGGGGCGCGAGAACATTTGACCAATGTGATCTTCAACCTTGTCGACAACGCAATCAAGTATGGGGGGAAGGACTCACTCATTGAAATTTCTCTAAACGCATCAGACGACATGATAAGGTTCTCCATACGGGACCACGGCGTGGGCATTCCCCAGGCATATCAAGGCAGGATATTCGAAAAGTTCTTTCGTGTCCCTTCCGGCGACATTCACGACACGAAGGGATACGGCCTGGGTCTTAGCTATGTGGCCAACGTGGTAAAACGACATGGTGGGAGCATCTCCGTGGATAGTCAACCACAGAAAGGGAGTTGTTTCACGGTTCAATTGCCGAAAAATCAATGAAGACAAGGATTCTCTACGTCGAGGATGAGCCCGCGTTGGGCAGGATCGTAAAGGAAAGCCTGGAGAGCCGCGACTTCGAAGTAAAGCTTGTTACCGATGGTCGAGATGCCGTCGACGCTTTTCGGCAACACAACCCGGAGTTGTGCGTACTCGACATCATGATGCCGTCAAAAGACGGGTACTCCATTGCCCAGGACATCCGTCAACTCAGTCCCTCAACGCCAATCATTTTTCTCACGGCAAAGACGCAGACCGAAGACCTGTTGAAAGGGTTCGCCTCCGGTGGAAACGACTACATCCGGAAGCCTTTCAGCATGGAAGAACTCATCGTGCGCATTCAGAACCTACTTCAACTGATGGGTCAGCAGCAGAGCCAGGGAAAGAAGGAAGTCACAATCGGCCGGTTCCGGTTCAACCTGGAACGCGGCGAATTGATACTGAATGACAAGGTGCGACGACTTTCCGAGCGGGAGACAAGCCTGTTGTCGGTGCTGACGGAGAACATGAATGGCACAACACGGCGGAAAGATATTCTCATGAGGGTATGGGGCGACGACACATTCTTCAACTCCAGGAATCTCGACGTCTACATTATGCGGCTGCGGGAACACTTGAGGGAAGACCCGTCGATCGAACTTATCACGATCAAGAACGTCGGATATCTTTTGTCGGAGAACAGTCCGACGCCGCCAAAGAGCTGACCTCAAATCCGCAGTAGTGTCTCAGTTTACTGTTTTCCCAGGCTGACCAATGGGTTCTCAAAGAAGATCGCAAACCATAATCTGTGCGATTGCCTCCATTCTGAGTATTACATTTTCGTAAAGGTTCACAAGACATGGAGAGTAGCACCAGCTATTGGAAGCAGGACTGACTAAGGAGCCGATGACTATAGAAGATAATTATAGAATTGGTTGAAATAAAAAGGCTGCCAAGAGCCTGACTGTCGCAAAACGCCCCGGCATGGTATAAAAGCGACGCTGAGAAGGGGGGATGATCCGATGCGGGGGGCTGAAGCCCGAGCCTTGACCTTAAAAGTAGGCGGTTTTTGAGGTTTGTCGTTGTGGGTTAGATCCAGATTTGCCTGGATTTTGGATAGAATCCCGTCCGAAAGCGCCCGGAAGCGAGGAGAGTGGGTATTACAGGATTCGAACCTGTGACCCCTACCCTGTCAAGGTAGTGCTCTAAACCAACTGAGCTAAATACCCAAAATGGACAGCAAAAGTAATGAATTCAGCGATTTTGGAAATGGTTCGATCACAAAAGAGTATCCAGCCTGCGAAGTGATTGCTCCCGGGCTCAGAAGGTCGGTCCGGGCCGTAGAGCCTTGAACCGCGACCTCTCCAAAACGTACGAACCATCAAAAGAACGACCCGATGGCTGTTTTGCCACCGGGTTGAATTCAATCCGTTGTTACTTTGCGGCAAACACCATCTTATAACGATCACGATACACGATCGCCAGGAATATGTTGCCGCCAAATAGTAGCCCTGCCATGAGAATGCCGCCTGGATCCAGGAATACGTGATAAAGTAATATGTTCAAGGTGATTGGAAAGATTACCACGGCGGCAAGAGCGACAAAGCGTCCGGTGAGCAAAGCCAATCCTGCGAGTAATTCCACGACCTTGATCAGCGGAAACAAATACCCTGAAATCGCCAGGCCCGTCATGAAGGTAGTCGCACTTTCCGAAAGCTGCCGTTGTTGCATGAATGGGAAAAAGTAGTTGCACACGGATACGAGGAACAATGCGCCCATCAATATCCTCACGATAATCATTGCTGCTTTCATAGTGTTGTCATTATTGTTTGATGTGGCACAATATTCCGCGATCTTGCTATACAAAACTTATCAGTATACTGTTGGATACCGGTTACATGAAGGATACCATTCGTCGCACCCATAAAACAGAAGACTGCCAGAAGGCGGCCCTGCCAATACGCGATACTCTGGACGTGGTTGGCGGGAAATGGAAATTACCGATCACGCATGCACTCGCCACGGGGCCGAAGCGGTTCAAGGAACTTCAGCGAGCCATCGGCGGAATCACCGCCCGCATGCTTTCGAAGGAGCTGAAGGAGTTGGAGATGAACGAACTTATCCGCCGCGATGTGTACGCGACCTCTCCGGTCACTGTGGAATACAGCCTTACCGAATACGGAAAAAGCCTGAAGCCGGTCGTACAGGCGTTGTACAATTGGGGCGCCCAACACCGCGAACGAATTCTCAAGGGCAGAAGAAAGACAACTACAGTTTGAGATTTTTCCTCCAGACACTCACCGTTCTTTGTCTCACCGGATTGCTCAGCATTGCGGTCAACACCGAACTGCGCGCACAAAATTCACCGGATTTGATCAAGGGCATCGTTGTTGACTCGGCGACCTTTGAACCGCTGCCTTACGTCACAATCCAGGTCAAGAATACATTTAGGGGTACCACCGCCGATGAAAAGGGGAACTTCTCCATAGCCGCAACGCCAAACGACACGCTCGTGATCGCGTTGCTTGGATACCAGAAGCTGGAACTTCCCCTCTATGGATACGAACCCAGCGTTATCCGACTTGCCGAACGCGCGACGATGCTTCGGCCAATCACGATCGACGAA
>CAZIAG010000097.1:0-3248 GCA_964537375.1 uncultured Roseivirgaceae bacterium | reverse complement strand
AAACACTTACGAAGGATTATTCGACGACCAGAATGATGCGCGACTCAAGCAGAGCATTCCCTTCTATTATAGCAAGGCGCGGAAAGACAAGATACGCGCTGGCCGCTGGCGAGAAGAGTCGTTGCATGTAAAGACTTATGTCGACGTTGTCGTCAATAATCCTAATACAAAGAAGACCCTCATGCAGCGCTTCTCCCTGACGGAAGAGCAATACTACGCCATACTGACCAGATTCAACGAGGAGAACTATCAAATCATGTATTACCTCACGGCTTCCGAACTAACCTCGTTTCTCTATCGCTTCTTCGAACGGGAAGCTGCAAAGCATTGACGTTTGGGATAATTGTTCGCCATCCAACGAAGCTAAAAGGCGTTGGGTCATCAACCAATTTGTTGTCCGCTTTGAATTCACACACGACCCTAGTCTAAGGGGGAAGTTCGCTTCTCTCTTGCCCGCATCCTTGTTCAGGATAAGCTCGTTCAAAATAGATAAGGCCCCTAATGAAGAGTAAGGTTGCGACTAGAGTCCGATGTGAATCTAATGAATAGATTTAGTCGCGAACGTTTTGCTCAGGTCTTTCCAATACGGATTATGCTTCTCAAAAGCACGCTTCCAGGCACGCGTCTTTCCTTTTATGTATTTCTCGGCTTTTCTCGCTTCGTACACCGACAGAAATCCTTGAACATAGACAAGCTTGTTAACGTTGTATTTGGCCGTGAACGAAGCCTTGTTCCTCTTTGTCAAGTGCTCCCAAAATCGCGTTGAAATATCGATGGTCGAACCGGTGTACAATACCGAATTGGTTCGATTAGTCACGATATAAACCCAGGCGATAAAATTGTACATGTACGAAGGTAGTCAGCGCCATGCAGGACCGCAAAAATGAGTGTGTACGGAAAACCTTACTAAATTCTGCTCTCTTCATCAGGTTGCCATGCTTAATAGTGAACTTGTGATTAGATCATGGCTTCGTTTGTACGGTGAGGGCGCGAGTAGAGCCACCCGGTCCTTCGCTCGCTGCTCTCTTGCCCGCATCCTTGCTCAGGATAAACCCGTTTAAAAAATAGATAAGGCCCCGAATGAAGAGAGGTGTTCGATTGAGGAGTCTGGGTGTGAACTTGTGATTAGATTGTGGCTTCGTTTGTACGGTGAGGTTGAGAGCAGACCCAACCGTGTTGCCCCCGCGCCCTACGGCGCCGCCTCCTAAAAGGAACCTAGCGCCGACTCCGCTCAAAGCGTTTGGCAGATTCATCAGGTTATACAATGCATTCCAAAAATCACGAGCGCGTAGTCCGCCCAAACCTCCCTTCAGGGCTGGGGTAATTGACACACCCCGAGCGGAGAAAAATTTATCAAAGAATAGAACAAACTCAATGCGTACTCCGCCCTAACCTCCCTTCAGGGCTGGGGTAATTGACACACCCGGCGCGGAGAAAAATCTCCAGGACGTTGTCCTGCCTCCATGCGTAGTCTGCCCTAACCTCCCTTCAGGGCTGGGGTAATTGACACACCCCGAGCGGAGAAATTGATCCCACTGACACAATACCTGCTGCAAAACAGAACCTACTTGACACGCACGTACACATGTCGCGTGCGTCCATTTTCGCTAAGGCGTTCGTCGATCTCTATATCGGCGATATTCTTAATAAGGTAGAGCAACTTCTTGAAACCGTAGTTTCTTGAATCAAAATTGGGTTGCTTCTTTTGGAGCAATGTTCCGACCTCCCCGAGGAACGCCCAGCCGCTTTCGTCAGCCACGTCGTTGATGCTGCTCTTGATAAGCTGCACGACTCGACGATCCAATTGTGCAGCCTTTGCCGGCCGGCGACCCTTCTTCTCGGGCGCATGATCCTCCTGCCCCAGGATCTCGATGTAGATGAACTTATCGCAAGCGGTAATAAACGGCTCTGGTGTCTTCCGTTCACCGATGCCGATCACCTTCATGCCGGCTTCGCGCAAACGCGTGGCGAGTCTTGTAAAGTCGCTGTCACTCGATACAATACAAAAGCCATCCACTTTTCCGGAATAAAGAATATCCATCGCGTCGATGATCATCGCCGAGTCCGTGGCGTTCTTGCCCTGCGTATAGCTGTACTGTTGTATAGGCGTGATCGCATTCTCGAGCAAAACCGATTTCCACCCGGAAGTGGTTTGCTTGGTCCAGTCACCGTAGATCCTTTTGAAGGTAGGCGTGCCGTATTTGGCGATCTCCTCCATCATCGGCTTCACGCCGGAGTAGGGGACGTTGTCGGCGTCAATAAGAACCGCGAGGCGTAAGTCATTGGATTTATCCATGAGGGTTATGTTGCAAAAGATCGAACGCGGTCGATTACTAAGCTCCTGTAATCAAACCTGATTGGAATACGCTGAACGCTCTCTAAAGATACTACGACTTCCCGGTTCTGAAAGAGTTACGCCAGTTTTTCGTTACCCGTGATATCATTTAACCGGTATCCGCCAGGTTGGATTGCGGCCACCAATCTGCGCCGGGTTCCGGCACTTCAAAAAGCGTCCCTAATCCCCGAAAGGGGAATTCATCACAAATGCGTCACGGACATACCGCACCCGGTCCGACAACTCCCGAACTTTGAGATGATCGGGAAGCAGGTCCACCTCGCCGGGGTATCCAATAGCCAATATCGTGACGGGCTCGTAGGTATCGGGTATGTTTAGATTGGCGATGGCCTTCGATGGATCGAATCCGCCGATCTGACGAACATTCAGCCCCAACGCAGTTGCCTGCAATGAAAGGAAAGCATTCGCCGCGCCGACGTCATATCGCGCAGACGGGTTTGGCCGGTCATTGCGTAGAAAACGTTTTCGCGCCAGGCTCACCACCAGCAGCGGGGCATTCTTTACCCATACTTTGTTGCTTTCATTAAGCGTATCCACGATCCTGCCCCACAATGCCTGGTCTCTCGTAGCGTATATGTACTTCCAGGGTTGCTCATTGACACTTGACGGCGCCCACCTCGCCGCTTCAAACATCGCTTGTATCTTTTCAGCCTCGACCGGCCTGCTCGAATAAGCCCGCCGACTCCGCCGATTGCGAATGATATCGAGTACCGGCATTTCAAACTCAGCAGATGCCGTCATCATGTTATCTGTTGTCTTCTCCTGCATTAGTCGTAATCCTATTCAATCGTTCAACCTATGGCCATCCCTCCAGCCGACTTGAAACTCGGCCCCGACTTCGCTTCGCTACATCGAGGCAGGCTGGGTCTTGGAGTTCGGAACCCCCGACTCC
>CAZIAG010000096.1:0-10381 GCA_964537375.1 uncultured Roseivirgaceae bacterium | reverse complement strand
CTTGCTATTGTAGACCAAATCAAACCGGAGCGCACATTCTTCACACACGTAAGTCATAAACTCGGCCTTCATGCGAGGGTTTCCGGCGAATTACCACCTCATATCTCTTTGGCGTATGACGGTTTGCAAGTCACAATTGAATAACTTGTGCGGCGATTCCGACATCTGCAGTGCACAATAACTACTATTTCCTCCGGCAACTGACAAGCCAACTCCATGGCGTGCTGAACGGCGGCATCGTCTCAGCATGTTTTAGCCAGCAGAAGGATGAACTGATCGTGCGCATCGAAACGGCGGGCGGACCATTTTTCATTCGAGTTACCGCGAGACCCGATCTCAGTTGTCTTTCTTTTCCGCGAGATTTTGCCCGTGCCAGAAAAAACAGCGTAGACCTGTTTCCCGAACTGATCGGGCGACGAATTGCGCGTTTGCGACAGTTTGAAAACGAGCGGAGCATGGCCCTGCAATTCCATGACGACAACACATTGCTATTCAAAATGCATGGGAACCGCGCCAACGCAATTCACTTTCGCGGCAACGAGCCGGTCGAATTGTTCCGTAAAAACCTTCATGCAGATCGCAACCTGAGACTAAGCACGATGGACCGTCGGATCGAATGGAGCGAAAAGGCGTTCAGGCAAAATCAAGACAATCCCTCAAAACTATATTTCACGTTTGGAACCTTGGTTTGGCGATTTTTGCGCGAAAGAGGATTCGACGATTCTTCTACCGATGAACGATGGCGAATGGTCCGTGATGTTATCCGCCAGCTTGAATCACCTAAGTATTATATCACCGACATCGACTCAAAACCCGTCCTTTGCCTCCTGGAGATGGGGCGCATTCGATCGGTACTGGCTAGTCCAATTGATGCCGCCAACGCTTTCTTTCCTGAGTTAATTCACTTCAAGGAAATCACCGGATTAAAAGCGACCCTATTACGGCAAATGACAAGCCGTTTGGAGGCAGGTCAATCGTATTGCGCGAAGGCCGAAGCAAGGCTTACGGGGCTTCAACAGGAGCACCGCTATCAACAATGGGCCGACCTTATTATGGCCAACCTTCATGCGATTCCCTTCGGCAGCGACAGCGCTATCGTGAACGACTTCTACAACGAAGACCGCCCGCTCGAAATCAAACTCCGAAGAGAACTGACGCCGCAGGATAACGCTGCACTCTACTATCGCAAAGCAAAAAATCAGTCAATCGAATTGAGGAGAATCCAGGATACGTTGAACCAAAAGCGCGAAGAGATCGCCGCATTACAGCGTGACATCGCAACGGTGGAGGGATCGGATAACATCGCCACGCTCCGGGAGCTTCGCAACAAATACGCTGGCAGCAGCGGTCCATCCGACGCCACAGCGCTGCCCTATCACGAATTTATTTTTGAAGGTTACCGGATCTGGGTGGGCAAGAACGCCCAGGCCAATGACGTGCTCACGCTTAAATTGGCTCACAAGGACGACCTTTGGCTTCACGCAAAGGACGTTGCCGGATCACATGTCGTGATCAAACGGAAGTCCGGACAGAACTTTCCCAAACGGGTCATTGAGCGGGCTGCGGAATTGGCCGCGTATAATTCCAGGCGAAAGACAGACAGTCTTTGCCCGGTGATCTTCACGCCGCGAAAGTTCGTTCGCAAGCGCAAGGGCGATCCCCCGGGTGCCGTCGTCGTCGAGCGGGAAGAGATCATGATGGTAGTGCCCCGCCTTGAGGATGGCCTTGAATAATTGACCACCATGAAAATTGGGGGGTTATTTTACGATGTTGATCTTTAGCGTGTTCGTCCTTGCCCTTTCATGAATAGGCATACTTGCGAGGAAGATAAAAATGTCGCCTGATTTTACATGACCCTCCCGTTTCAGCACCGCCTCGACGTCGGAAATAGTTTCATCGGTTGAATCTGTCTTCTCATAGATGTAGGCACGCGCACCCCAGACAAGGTTCATCTTGTTAATGAGCGACCGGTTGCTTGTAAAGACGAAGATGTTTGCATTCGGTCGGTGTGACGACGACTTGAAAGCCGTGTATCCGGAAGCCGTCATTCCGACGATAGCCTTGGCACCGACATCTTTGGCGAGTTTACACGCTGCGAGCACGAGGCTGTCGTTAATAAAGATTGAAGAGGTCGAATCGACTTCGCGGAACCTGAAATAGATGTTTGGATTCTTCTCGACGGAAGCGATAGTCCGCACCATGGAACGAATTACCTCGAGAGGATACTTACCGGCGGCCGTTTCAGCGGAGAGCATAAGTGCGTCGGCACCATCCATCACTGCATTTGCCACGTCATTCGTTTCAGCTCGGGTGGGACGAGGGTTATCGATCATGCTTTCCATCATTTGCGTAGCCACGATAACCGGTTTGCCGGCCTTGTTGCATTTCTCCACCAGCATCTTTTGCACCATCGGTACTTCTTCCAGCCAAATCTCGACGCCGAGATCTCCGCGTGCGACCATAATTGCATCGGTAGCTGCAATGATCTCGTCGATGTTGCTGAGTGCCTCAGGCTTTTCAATCTTCGCCACAATCCGGGATTGCGCTTTATGCTTGTCAATAATCTCGCGGAGTGAATGAATGTCGCTCGCCTTGCGCACGAAAGAAAGGGCGATCCAGTCAATGTCGTTCTTAAGCCCAAACTCGAGGTCCTGAAGGTCTTTTTCCGTTAATGACGGAGCTGACACTTTGGTGAAAGGCAAATTGATTCCCTTACGCGATTTAAGCGGCCCTCCATAGACAACCTCCGTAACGACGTCGATGTCGCGCACCTGTTTCACCTTGAGTTCGATTTTGCCGTCATCCACGAGGATCATGTCTCCGGCCCGAACGTCCTTGGGCAAGGCGGTGTAGGATGTACTGACGATTTCATTGTTACCCAATAATTGGCGCGTGGTGATGACCAACTCCTGTCCCCTGGTCAAGGTGACATCCGGCTGCATTTCCTGTATTCGGATCTTCGGCCCCTGAAGATCCTGTAGGAGGCATACCGTTGTGCCGAGTTCGGCGTTGATCTCGCGAACAGCATCGATGACCTTTTGATGATCCTCGTGGGTGCCGTGTGAGAAATTCAATCTGAATACATCGACGCCTTCCTTCACGAGTGCGCGAAGCATGTCCTTCGAGTTCGATGCGGGGCCAACGGTGGCCACTATTTTTGTCTTGTTGTACGAGGTTTTCTCAAACATAACGTTGCGGCAAGATCACAAAATTGAAAATAAAATGAAACCGGAAGACATGGATCAAAAAATGAAATTCGATTTTGATTTGAGTCCTTCGAGAGGAATAGGAGCAGCAAACTCAACGGATGGAAATACCCTAATGAGCTCGACAAGTTGTTGAAGGGTATACTCTTCCATGGCCGCCAAAATTATAAAATCATAATGAGGAAACTCAGGGATCAGAAAATACTTTCCGGCCTCCGCTTCAGCCGGTTTGTTTTTAAATAATTTCAAACGATTTAACGGCGTCTCATAGGCATAAAACGGGAAGTTCTTTTCTTCTTCACTTCGGAATCCAACGACCAGGTCCGGCTGCCGGACCAGGTGAATTCCCAGCCGTTGGTTCAGTTCCCAGGCAAGCTTATAGCCCTTCGCTGACGAGGTAATACCCATTAGTTCGAAGTCGTACGCATAGTCGATAACCAGCTTGCTTTTCTTCATTTTTTTGATGGAAACGGGCCATTTTTGGCCACCTGGGGGCGCTCAAAAAAGTTTGACAATATTGCTGTAAATCTCTTTCTTTGCAGAGATTTTTAAATCATTAAACTCTAAAAACATGTCTGAAATTGCACAAAAAGTAAAGCAGATCATCATCGAAAAACTCGGCGTTGAGGAATCTGAGGTTACTCCTGAAGCCAGCTTTACGAACGATCTGGGGGCAGATTCTCTTGACACCGTTGAGCTTATTATGGAATTCGAAAAGGAGTTCAATATCTCTATTCCCGATGATCAGGCTGAAAATATCTCCACTGTCGGTCAGGCCATCTCCTACCTTGAACAAAACGTCAAGAAGTAATTTTGATAACCGCCCTAAATCAATCACACCCTTTTAAACATGCAGTTAAAGCGAGTAGTCGTTACTGGACTTGGTGCACTCACGCCGATCGGCAATACCGTCCGGGAGTATTGGGATGGGCTAAAGAGTGGCAAGAGTGGAGCTGCACCTATCACGCGCTTTGATGCATCCCGTTTCAAAACCCAATTTGCCTGCGAAGTAAAGAATTTTGAGGTCGCAAATTTCATGGACCGTAAGGAGGCCCGGAAGATGGACCCCTTTACGCAATACGCCATGGTCGTGGTTGATGAGGCCATCAGGAACTCAAACCTCCCCCTAGACGCGCTGAACCCCAATCGTGTAGGCGTTATTTGGGGAACCGGGATCGGGGGGCTGCTCACCTTTCAGGAAGAAGTAAAGGCCTACGCCAAAGGCGATGGAACCCCCCGATTCAATCCATTCTTCATTCCGAAAATGATCCCCGACCTGAGTGCGGGGCATATCTCTATTAAGTACGGGTTTCGGGGACCGAACTATGTCACTGTTTCCGCTTGTGCGTCGTCAACGAATGCGCTGTACGACGCGTTCACGGTCATTCGTCTCGGCAAAGCCGACGTCATTATCTCGGGTGGTTCTGAGGCAGCAGTTTGCGAGGCCGGGGTAGGCGGATTCAACGCATTAAAAGCGCTTTCGGAACGCAACGACTCTCCCGAAACTGCATCGCGACCTTACGATAAGAGCCGTGATGGGTTCGTTTTGGGCGAAGGCGCCGGTGCCCTTATCCTCGAGGAATACGAGCATGCCAAAAAGCGGGGCGCTACCATCTATGCTGAGATCATTGGCGGCGGCATGTCGGCGGACGCGTACCATATCACCGCACCCCACCCGGACGGAGCTGGGATCATTCAGGTGATGTACAATGCCCTTGAAGACGCCGGAATACGTCCGGAGGATGTCGACTACATCAATACGCACGGTACGTCAACGCCGCTCGGCGACATTGGCGAAATCCGCGCGATTCAGAAAGTTTTCGGCGACCACGCCTACAGGGTGAACATCAGCTCAACCAAGTCCATGACGGGGCACCTGCTTGGTGCTGCGGGCGCCATCGAATCGATCGCCTGTCTGCTGGCAATCAATGAATCGGTCATTCCGCCGACTATCAATCACTTTGAGGATGACCCCGACCTTGATCCCAAGCTCAACATGACGTTCAACTCGGCGCAAGAACGTCCCGTCAATGTCACCCTGAGCAATACGTTCGGGTTTGGCGGCCACAACTTCTCTATCATCTTCAGGAAGGTACAATAACACCGCTTTACCGGTTGATGAATATTGTTAAATTAGCATCGGCTAATTATCAATTGATTATCGTTTGGTGTGGAGAATTCTAAAGCTACAGAAAGGAAAGTCACCCAGCGACGTTAAGCTGATCAGGGCGATACAGAACATCGCCGGACTGACGCCTTCCAATCTGGCCATTTACCGTTTGGCGACCGTACATAGTTCTATCGCCAAAGAAGGACAGCACGGGTTGAAAGAATCCAATGAACGCCTGGAATATCTGGGCGACGCAATCCTCGGCGCCGCTGTGGCCGATTATCTTTTCAAAAAATTTCCCTTCAAGCCCGAAGGGTTCCTCACGGAAATACGATCCCGCATCGTCAATCGCGAGGCCCTTAATCAACTGGCGCGAAAGATCGGCGTTGGCAACATCGTCCAGTTTGACCACAAAAACGCACATCTCCAGCAAGTAATTCTCGGCAACACCCTGGAAGCCATCGTCGGCGCAATCTACCTGGACAAAGGTTACTTGCGAACCCGGAAGTTTGTGGTTGATAAACTGATCACACCCAATTATGACCTGGACGAGCTGGTCAATTCAAATTTCAACTTTAAGAGCAAGATCATCGAATGGGCTCAACGCGAAGGAAAGGAGGTGAAATTTGAGATCGTTAACGTGAAGAAGGCTCGAAACCACAAGGAATTCACCGCGCAGGTGCTTGTGAACAACGAGACAATGGGCACCGGATACGGAAACAGCAAGAAAAAGGCGGAACAGGACGCCGCCCTGAAGACCTGTGAACTACTCAATCTCTTTCAGCCGGCAACACCTGACTAACCTCATCCCTCTAACATCCCGTTTTTTTATAAGCATTTTTGTTCGTAATTCGATGCGCCATGAAAATCGGAGGCGCCACCGTCAATCAGACCCCGCTCGACTGGAACAACAACGTCTCGAACATCCTCGAGGCAATACGGCGGGCGAGGGAGCAAGGAATCGAGATTCTTTGTTTTCCCGAATTAAGCCTTACCGGATATGGATGCGAAGACCTTTTCCTCAGTGATTGGCTGGCAGAAGAAGCCTGGGCTCATGTAGAGACTGTAAGACAGCACTGTACAGGCATCACTGTCAGTATCGGTCTCCCTGTCCGGATAGGGGGACGTACCTATAATGGCGCTTGCGTCATCAGCGATGGCAAGATCCTGGGCATTACGCTAAAGCAATACCTCGCCCGTGACGGTGTCCATTACGAGCCACGCTGGTTCCATGAATGGCCGGCATTGAAAGTCATCACACTTCCAGCGCCGTATGCGCCCGTGCGCGCCGGAGATCTCGTCTATGAGGTGAAAGGAATTCGGTTTGGTTTCGAGATATGCGAAGACGCCTGGCGTCAGCGGGACCGGCCCGGCTACCGATTGCGTGAGCGCGGCGTGGACCTGATCCTCAATCCCAGCGCAAGCCATTTCGCCATGGGCAAGAGCATGCTCCGCGAACAGGAAGTCGTGGTGGAGGGCTCTGAAAAATTTGAGTGCGTTTACGTCTTCGTAAACCACCTGGGCAACGAAGCGGGGCGAATGATCTACGACGGTGATATTGTCATCGGCCAACACGGTCGACTTGTTTCTGTCAACAAGCGACTTTCATTCAGTCGTGTGAATGTACTTGCATGCGACATAAACTTTGACGACCCCTCGAAGACAACATGCCATCCTTCTACCGACAACAAGTTGCGCAACGAAGAGTTAGCGCAGGCGTTATCGCTGGGACTGTATGACTACCTCAGAAAAAGCAAGGCTCGGGGATTCGTCCTCTCGCTGAGTGGAGGAGCAGACTCCGGACTTTGTGCTGTAGCGGTAGCCGAAATGGTCAGGCGCGTGCCACGCGAAATAGGTTGGGAGGCTTTTTGCGAATCCCTCAGATTAAATCCTGATGAAATTGCCGGGGACTGGAAACGCGCCGTTGGCCAACTCCTGACCTGCGCATACCAGGGTACCCGGAATTCCTCGTCCATTACACTGGAGGCTGCGAAGAACCTTGCCACCTCTATCGGAGCCTCGTTCCATCATTGGAGCATCGATGAAGAGGTAGCCTCCTACACAGAAAAAATTGAAACAGCTATTGGAAGGAAACTCGCATGGGAATCCGATGATATCTCGCTGCAAAACATTCAGGCACGGTCGCGGTCGCCGGTGATCTGGATGTTGGCAAACGTGAAGGGCGCTATTCTACTGGCCACGTCAAACCGCAGCGAAGCCACGGTTGGCTACGCGACGATGGATGGCGACACAAGCGGTAGCCTCGCACCCATCGCCGGTCTGAGCAAACCATTTATCCTACAATGGCTGAAGTGGGCTGAGCGGGAATTGGGGTATTCAGCGTTGTCGTTTATCAACAACCTACAGCCAACGGCCGAGCTAAGACCCGGGCACCAGGAGCAGACGGATGAGAAAGACCTGATGCCCTATCACATTCTTACCGAGATTGAACGAAATGCGATGCTCCACCGAAAGTCGCCCGTCGAGGTGTTTAATGCGATGAAGTCGGACCACGACCCGGCACAACTTAAGAACCAGATTAAGAAATTCTTCCGCCTTTGGGCAGCGAATCAGTGGAAACGCGAACGATTTGCCCCTTCGTTCCATCTGGACGATCACAACATCGACCCGCGAAGCTGGTGCCGTTTCCCCATACTTTCATCAGGCTTTGCAAATGAGTTGGCCGCGCTGGACAAACTGTGACCGTCCCCGGCGAAAGCATTGATTTCGAGCGAGATGACATTCCAAAACATCCAATGAATTCCCAATTCTAACCTATATTTGTTGCTATGACAATTTTGAACTACATCATCTGGAACGGGAGCCCGGAGATTTTTGAAATTGGATCCTTCGCCCTCCGCTGGTATGGATTGTTCTTTGCGCTCGGATTTCTGATCAGCATGCAACTCCTTTACTACATCTATGAAAAGGAGGGCAAGCCAGCAAAAGACGTCGAGACCCTGACGATTTATATGGTCGTAGCAACCATTGTGGGTGCGAGATTGGGACACATCCTTTTCTATGAAATCGAAATTCTTTGGGAGGACCCATTAAGTGTCTTCCTTCCATTCAAATTCGATCCATTCAGATTCACCGGGCTCCAGGGGCTGGCAAGCCACGGAGGCGCATTTGGCATACTGATCGCGTTGTGGATCTATGCACGCAAAAGGAAACCAGGCCAAGACTACCTTCGGGTCGTAGATCGCATAGTTATCCTTGTTGCATTGACCGGAGCCTTGATAAGGCTTGGCAACTTTTTCAACTCGGAGATCATCGGTAAGCCGACGGAGATGGCACATGGGGTCGTCTTCGTAAACCGCCTTTCCAACCTGGTGCAGGACCGCAACGAGAACATCGAATCAATCGTCTTTCACCGCAACGATTCGCTTCCGACAGGTCCGAACGGACGCGTCCCGTTGTCCGTCTACTTCTTTTTCGAACGAGGGACATCGGAGCCAGCTGCACACCAGGCGATCCTCGATGCCCGAACGCTTATCAATAGTCACCTCTACGAATTTTTCGATGTGAACCAACCGGTCAGCTACGATGTCGCCCAACAGGACGATGGTACTATGGCCGGCCGACTGCAGTTAACCGGCATTGCAAGACATCCGGCCCAATTGTATGAATCGGTCTCTTGCGTTCTGCTTTTTATTTTGCTTTTTGCGATTTGGAAACGCTACAAAGAGAATCTTCCTCCGGGGAGATTGCTCGGACTGTTCCTGATCATTTGTTTCGGATTGCGCTTCCTTTACGAATTCCTCAAAGAACCCCAGGTGGAATTTGAGAACGACTTGCCCCTGTTTATGGGTCAAATCCTGAGCGTCCCGCTGGTCATAGCGGGCATTCTGGTTTTGTTGTATTCGTATCGGAAGAAGGCCTGATGAGCAATTGAACGAAAAAGGTAGATGTTGTGTCTAGTTTATATTCATGCTTGCGCTGATTGTCGGAATCTTCGGTATCATGTCCTTCCAGGATCTGCCATCGCGTTCAGCCCGGGAGGCATACAGCGACTCAGCTGGATATGACTTGCCACGTCACGTCGCCGATTCGGGAGGCAGGTTCCTGCAGATCAACCGTATTTTTATCATTGGCAATCGCATAACGCGCGACAACATTGTGTTGCGTGAGTTGTCGCTAAAGCCCGGAGATCAGGTTTGGAGCACCGACCTCCCTTCTATACTTGAGCTCGATAAGAAAAAACTGATCAACACACGGCTTTTCAACACGGTTCAACTCAAGACGCTTGAACTGGAGCCGAACAAGATCGATGTACTCATCGACGTGGCGGAACGATGGTACACATTTCCTGCGCCGCTCTTCGAATTGTCCGACCGAAATTTCAACGAGTGGTGGCAAAACTACGACCATGACTTCCGGCGCGTGAACTACGGGCTGCGCCTCTACCAGTTCAACATGCGAGGTAGAAATGAAACGCTGCGCTTCCTGGCTCAGTTCGGGTTCCAGCGACGCTTCGAACTTATCTACCGGTTTCCATATATTGATCGCCGGCAAAAACACGGCTTAGCCATTGAATTCCGGTTTAACGAGCCGAAGAACCTCGCATTCCAAACGGTCGATCACAAATATGAATTTCTGAAGAGTGACAAAGTACTGAGAAGAGATCGCGCAGCCGGTGTGAGTTACACCTATCGAAAGTCGTTTTACAAAACGCACACTCTTCGGCTGGAATACATGAGCACGTTTGTGGAAGATACGATCCGGGTGCTGAATCCGAATTACTTTCACAGCGAGGCTGGCGAACGCCAGGCGTTCGGCTGGATCGGATATTCTTTTACCGCCGACCACCGCGATATTCAGGCATATCCGCTGAAGGGTCACCATTTCAGCGTCGGCGTTGCAAGAACCGGGTTAGCCCCGTCTGACGACGTTGAAAAGTTTGAGTTCAATTTCTTCTATTCGAAATACTTCGACCTCCGCAAGAATTTCTTCCTGGCAAACAACTCCAATCTGTATTGGAGCACACCGAATGCGGTACCTTATACAAACCTCGGGGTACTTGGACTACGTCGTCAATTCGTCCGAGGGTATGAGATATACGTCA
>CAZIAG010000095.1:4494-10385 GCA_964537375.1 uncultured Roseivirgaceae bacterium | reverse complement strand
TTAAGAAGATAGAGATCCGGTTCATCCCGATAGACGATCTCCGAGGCCCCATCATTGTTGAAGTCAAAGACGGTAGTACTGGTATACCCGGAAGAATTCTCATCGATGCTGACGTACCACATTTCTTCCAGGTTTTCGTCGAGGGCATAGAGTCGGTTACCTGTGACGAATGCCACGTTCATAGCCTGATCGCCGTCAAGGTCGGCGAGGTTCAAGCGCCCGGCACCGTATTGCCAGTCGTTGTCGGGTCGGAAAACCTTACCGGTGTTTTTCTTTATGTTCCAGTAAAAGACCGATGTCCTGGCTTCTGTCTTTTTCTTTTTCCCGTTTCCTGTGGTGACGTGCGTGATCCCGGTCATTAATACATCGAGGGTACCATCCTGGTCGAAGTCGGCGACACTGGTTTGACTATTGACAAACTTATCCCCCCCCAGGTTTAGGGAGGTGGGGTACCACTTTTCATCATCATCCAGGCCGGGAATGTCGTTGAAAGATCGGACGAGTGTTCGGGTCCCGCCGTCGTTTACATTGGGCGCATTCAGGTCTATTGAATAGATCTCGCCGCCCAGGACCAATTCAAGGCCATCACAATGGGCGCATTCGTCGTCTTCGAGAATGTCCACGGCAACGGGACCACCATCGATACCTGTCCAGTTACCGGAGCCCGCGATCAGGAGCTCACCGGTTTCGGCGTCATGTATCTGGTCTCTAAAATAAAGTTCGGCCCTTCCGTCGTGGTCAAAATCGGCCAGGGCCAGCGTAAACGGCCTACCCGATATTTTGACACGCCATAAAAGGTTGAGTTCGCAATCGTAGGACGATATGTAAAACTCGTTCTTACTTTCGTTTGCTTCTTCCGCTATAAAGACCTGGGCGCAACCGTTGTTTTTGACATCCGCAATGGCAAGGTCGTAGCGCTCAATTGCATTGGGCGTCGTTGTCTGGAATTTGATTTCAAGGGTTCGCCCGTCAAGGATGTATAGCTTTTTGCTGGCCCCGTGGGCGGTCACGATTTCAGGGATACCGTCCTTCCCGTTTTCCAGGTCGCCCATATCCCCGATGACGAAACGCCCGTGGGTGGTCGTGACAATGTCACTCTCGGTTTTCAACCGCATGCGAAAATCGGATCCGGGGGGTTGAGGAATCTGGCAGGACTTATCGTTACCGATATAGGAGTCTTCACATTCGGCAACATTGGCACAATCCTTATCAAAGCAATCGATAAAGCCATCGCCGTCATTGTCTATGCCGTCCCCGCAATTGCCCGGTACGCCACCTTCCCCTTCCTGGGCAAAAGCGCTGATCGACAATCCGAGAAAGGCCGTCACCAGCCAGGTACTTATTGATTTACGCATTCCTTTATCAGGTTAGGTCTAAGACTATCAAAAAGTTGCTTTTCACCGGTGGTTAATCGGTTTAAGCCATAAATGGTAATCGCCATTTATCCCGCGAAATCAGCAATTCGTCCGAGTCTCTTTTGCGACCTTAGGCGCAATCCCGGTTAAACCACCCCACAACAGCGCAACCAATCGAATAAATTACAAAAATCCTTACGTATTTCCCACAAGCGCTCAAAGCTAATTCCGGCAACGGGAAACGTAAAAAATATTCTCATTATTCATTTACAACAGTCACGGGCGAGCCGTAATTTGGATAAATTGCAAAGTCAACCTAACACAGGCGTAGGTGGAATTTTCGACAATAAAGCGCCGTAAATTACCTGTGTTGGCTAAATACCTGAAGGAAAATGATCAAAAAACTGCTAGCCATCCCGTTATGTATGATCTTCTGTGTGAATTTGCACGCACAGATCATCTGGACCGGCGTGAAAGCAGGGTATAACCTTTCATGGAGCCGATACGATGACAAAGCCTACCGAAGCCAGATCGATGTTTCGCCCGTGCACGGATTTAATGCCGGCGCGGCTTTCTCGTTTCGCATGAAAGACCGGTATTTCCTTCATACCGAGATACTGTATTCAACAAAAGGAAGAGTGGTGGATGGACCGGACCTCCTGCACGACCACGTGATTTACAAATACGTTGACGTACCCCTTATATATAATGTGCATTTCAAAGGGCAACTGAATATGGGCAGGGTCCGGTATTTCAAATGGTATGCCGGGATTGGGCCCAATTTCAGCTACTGGCTTGGGGGCAAGGGTACCATCGAACATATTGAAACCTTCGATTTCGAACACCCCCAACTCGACTACACCCTAAAATTGGGTTTCCGTGCGGAAGAACATCTCGACGTAGCGGACTATGTCTATTTTGAAGAAGTTAACCGGCTGCAGCTTGGCATCAACATCGGTGGCGGCTTTATCCTGGAACCTCAAAACAATCACAAATTTATTATTGATTTACGTTTCGAACTCGGCCATTCATGGCTTGCGCGCGATGGAGTCACTGATTTCATCGTACCCACCTCCTACGCTGAGGATCTTCGGGCCCGGCAAATGGGCGGACGTGTTTCCCTCATGTATCTCATCGAACACAACCTGGACAAGCGGGTTCGCAACAAGGGCAAGAGCAGCAATAAGCAATCCCGGTTAAAGAGAAGATAGTCGACTAACAAACTCTATGATCAAAGCAGGCATTTACGGCTTTCTAATTATCATTTGCTCATGCGCCGTTGAGGCTATCGCACAGGCACCGCAAATCAGCAGCCTGGAGACGTACACGGGCACCATGGGTGATCAACTGGTTATCGCCGGCAATAACTTCGGTACGGACGCAGCCAACCTTAAGGTTTTTTTCGGCAGCACGGAGGCCACCATCGTCAGCGTATCTGACCAGTTGCTGCAAGTCGAGGTTCCCGCCGGTGCATCGTATGATGCTGTCTCGGTGACCAACCTCGCCAATGGCTTGACCGGTTATTCGCCCAAACCTTTCCTTCTTAAATTCGGTGGAGCGCACGGCATCTCAGCATCCGACTTTTCGACTCAAACGGATTTCGACTCGGAAACCGGACTCTATGACGTGTGTTCGTGTGACTTCGACGGCGACGGAAAGAACGACATCGCCACGGTGGGCACCGGATCCAATTCCATCGCCGTCTATCGAAACCAGAGTTCTACGGGAACATTTTCATTTACAAAGTCGAACATTCTGATCAACGCCCGAACGCTGCATGTTACTTGCGGTGACCTCAATGGTGACGGAAGACCCGACATCGTGGCCAGTGAAAACGACGGCAGCCGGATCTTTCTTTTCCGAAACACTGGCGGGATGGCGTTCAGCGTACAGGCATTGACGTTGACGGGAACGAAAGTAAAACAGGTCGTGGTCTCGGACATCGACGTTGACGGCAAGCCCGAACTTGTCGTCAGTGATCAGAGCAGCGGAAATATCCGCGTCATCAGGAATGAAAGTACCACATCGTCGCTTAACTTTTCCTCTTCGCCGACCGTACTTACTATCCCCGGCGCTTCAACGTCGGACGCAGTGGAAGTCGGAGACCTTAACGGCGATGGCCTCCCGGACCTGATGGCCAGCCAGTTCAACACGACCACCGACGTATTCATTTTCCGTAACCAAAGTTCCCCGGGAATGCTGGCCTTTGACGATCCTTCCTCGCTCACCGGAGGTGGTACCATTGTCAACCTGAGAAGCGGTGACCTCGACGGGGATGGCCGGCCCGACCTGGTCGCCACGCGTTTGCTCACGAGCGACATCGTGGTTTACCGAAACCAGAGTTCGGGTTCAGCGATCAGTTTCGCCCATCCCGTGCCCGTGGCAGCGGCGTCCCGACCGTGGGGCGTACGCATGGGCGACCTCGACGGCGATGGGCGGATCGACCTGGTATTGTCTTCCATCGACCCGGCGTCGACGGCTTTGACCATCCTCAATAACGAGAGTACACCCGGTTCCATCAGTTTCGCAACGCCCCTATCCCTGGCTGTGACATACATCAACCGCCATCCACAAGTCCTGGATATGGACGGCGATGGAAAGCCAGACTTGTTGTTTGCCAGTGTTGACGACAACAACCTCGGTATTACGGCATCCAAAGCATCGATCATCCGGAACCAGTCGTGCTTCGTCCCCGCGTTGATGCCGGAAGGGCCGCTGGATATTTGTGCCGGATTCGACCAGGAGTTGAAGTCGTCGCTCGGAGGCGGTGTGACCTACGAATGGCGACGCAATGACGTCGTCGTCCCGGATGAATCCGAAAGTACGCTGGTGGTCAATACGTCCGGAGATTATCGGGTTGTCGCCACCTCTGAAGGGGGCGCGTGCGTGGAGAGTTCCAATACCGTGACGATAAACGTTTCAACCCCCGGATCAGCGTTGTCTGGTGCCGACCCCAATGCACGAAGCAACAGCCCTGCTTGTACAAATGGAACACTCACCCTTGAGGTAGATGATGTTGGCGCAGATACTTATCGTTGGTCCGGACCCGGCGGGTTTTCGCAGGACGGACTTACCGTGAACCGCGTCATCCAGGGTGCAGAAGAGGCGGGGATCTATACCGTGGAGTTACGCTTAGGGAGCTGTGTCGCCGATATTGATACGGTGATCGTTGAAGTCCTTGATATACCGGAGTTCACGGTATCGTTCGCCGGAAGTGAAATATTCTGTGCGGGCCAGGCCAAGGCGCTGGCGCTCACCCCTCCTCCCGGCACCGGCTTTGCCGTGCAATGGCATGAAACGCAATCTGGCGCATTGACTGGAGAAACGGATCCGACGGTTGAGATAACCGCCTCCGGGGAATACTACGCAGTGATTACGCCGACAGGCGGGTGCGATCCGGTAGAGACCGAGGCCGTTCTGTTACATGCCGCTACCCTACCCGTTGCCGCGTTCACCACGTCAGCAACAACTCCGTGCGTTGGCCAGGAGGTTGCGTTCAACAACACTTCCACGTTTGATGAAATGCTGCAGCCGGTGTTTGAATGGACCTTCGGCGATAACACTACTTCACAGGATGAGAATCCTGTGCATGCTTTTGCACAAGCCGGCACTTTCGACGTAACCCTGACGGTAAGCTATGATGGGGGCCTCTGCACCGACGACTTCGCGGTTGAAGTCGAAGTGATGGACGCACCGGCCGTGGCGATCACCAACGGCTCCAACAGGTTTGCGCTCTGCGCTTCCGACACACTACACCTGCGCGTTTCGGGCGGACCGTTCGAATCCTATGAATGGAGTACGGGAGAGACGGCTTCCTTTATTGTGGTGGACGAACCAGGAGACTATTCGGTAACGGTCCTCACACAGAGCGGATGTTCTATCGAGGCCATGCGCACCATCACAGAAGCGCCTGCACCGGTAGTAACGGCCTCTGCTGAACCACAACAAATCAATGCCGGGGAAACGAGTCAGCTTTCAGCCACGGGATTGGATTCCTACACTTGGTCACCAGGCGCGGTTCTTTCCGATTCGACCATAGCCAACCCAGTGGCTACTCCATTTCAGACCACCGTCTTCACGGTATACGGTGAAGATGAAAACGGTTGTTACGGAGAAGCTTCGGTTGAAGTGATTGTCCTGGGCGTGTCTCCGTTCGATCGAATTTCACCGCGAAACTACTTCTCTCCCAATGGTGACGATCTCAATAATGTTTGGGTAATTGTTGATATTGAAAACTTCCCCGGTTGTGCCGTGTCCATCTTCAATGATAAAGGTGCCAAGGTCTTTGAAGCGAAACCCTACCGCAACGACTGGGACGGAACATACAAAGGATCCGAGTTGCCGGAAGGAGTCTACTACTATGCGATTCGATGTGACGGCGAGGCCACAGTCAAGACCGGAAGCATCACGCTGTTAAAGTAGCCCGCGATAATCGACTGTTGAAAACAACGCTCAACGGGCTCACCGGTCGCAGCCATCGGTTAGTGAGTTGAGACTGTCCCTTGACCTTCGGGTCCAACACCCCGCATCAGCAAA
>CAZIAG010000095.1:0-4484 GCA_964537375.1 uncultured Roseivirgaceae bacterium | reverse complement strand
CAGTAGAAAACTTCACACACGCACAGCTGGTAAAAGATTCTACACTTAACTCCAGTTAGCATCGAGTGTAACGCCTGTCCTCCATTTGCTGTTTCTGTGCAAAACCCATCTGACCAGTTCTTTCTGTAGCGACGAATGACCATTGCGAATAGCAGACCGGCGATAGATTCCGCCGATCATCGGTAAGAGTTGGCGCCCGGTCGCAAGCCCGCTCTATTCCTTACATGGAAGTGGTTACGAGGCAATCAACCGGCCTTATTAACCTGACGGATACGAATTTAGCATCAACTAAACTGCCACCTATATGAAACGGTTATTGTTCTTGCTGATTTTCGCGGTAGGTGCGATTAGCGCTATTGCACAAGAAATTTGTAACAATGGCATTGACGACGACGGAGACGGATTCATCGACTGCTACGATGCATCGTGTTCGGCCAGCACATTCTGCAAAGATTTTTTCCTTGGCGAGCCGGCAACATGTGAGGTGACACCGCCAGCGTTTCCTCAGTTTACCATGGCGCTTGACTTCGCCTCACCAGATCAAACTACCAATCACCTGGCCCGTATGGCTATCGGCGACCTCGATCGCGACGGCATTCCGGAGATCGTCACGATGAACCGATACACCAAACGCCTGTTTATTCTCAACGGGCAGGATGGATCAATCCAGGAACAAAAGACCGTCGACTTTACGCCAAACTGGGAAGTCGCCATTGCGAACGTGGATGACGACGATTGTGCTGAAATATTTTTTCTGGGAACCGACCGAAGGATTTATGCGTACGACTGTAATCTAAACTATCTCTGGCGCACCAGCCAGATGCCCGGCGACCCGATCAATTACGGCCTTGCCGACTTCGATGGCGACGGCAAGGTAGAACTGTACGCCAAAGACATGATCTTTGACGCGCACACGGGAACCCGAATCGTCAATACAAGCGCGTCGAGCTGGTCTCGCATCAATGGCGGACCGGTGGCCGTTGATATGCTGGGCGACGAAGACCTTGAACTGGTCCTGGGTTGCAAGATCTACGAAGTCGACCTGGGCAACAGGACCCAGGATGCCGGGAAACTTACGTTGCTCAAGAGCCGCTCGGAATATTATATCCGTAACGAGTACAACGCCACCAGCGTGGCAGACTACAACCAGGACGGCTATCTCGATGTACTTGCCTCGGGATCCACCAACAAGCACGGCGATAACACGACGATATTCTTCTGGGACGTTCACAACGACGTGCTGAAGACCTATTCCGATCCCAAGCCCGGAGATTTCACCATCTACGCCTGCCCAACGAAAACGGGTGAGTATTATGAAGATGGGTGGATCAATGGAACAGGTCGTATCAACATCGCCGATCTCGATGGAGACGGAAACCTCAACGTTTCGTATGTGTCGGGAAAATACCTGTACGCACTTGATCACAACCTCAATCCGCTTCCGTGGAGCCCGAAAGTGGTCAACGAAGAAACATCGGGCCACACGGGCTGTACGTTATTTGACTTTAACGGAGACGGCAGTTCGGAGATCGTTTATCGCGACGAGCGTTTCCTTTACATTATTAACGGAACGGATGGCTCCATCTATAATCAACAGACCTGTATTTCCAGAACGAATCGCGAATACCCGATTGTTGCCGACGTCGATGCGGATGGGTCGACGGAAATGTGCGTGACGTGCGGCTTCGATGACCAGGAATCGATTGACGAATTCTGCGACCTGAGCTATGCGCGATATTCGCATGTCCGCGTGTTCAGGTCGGGAAGCGACCCGTGGGTTCCCGCGCGCAGGGTATGGAATCAGCACGGATATTTCAATGTCAACGTCAACGACGATCTGACGATTCCGACCAGGCAACAGAAACACCACCTCGTGTTTTCCGAGGGAAGTTGTACACAAGGACCAAACCGCCCGCTTAACGGGTTCCTTAATCAGTCGCCGTTCCTGAATATCGACGGTTGCCCTACGTACAAGTCACCGGACCTCGCCTATGTAGACAATTCCCTCACGGTAACGCCACCGACGTGTCCGGACAAAGACTTTACCGTCTCGTTCCAGATTCAAAACATTGGTGACATTGCCTTAAGTGGTGACGTATCCATATCGTTTTACGACGCGGACCCGATGCAGCCGGGCGCAAACCGACTGGGCACAATCAAACGATCAGTAAACCTGAGCGTGGATGAAGTTTACGCCGTGAACAGCACCGTAAACGGTACGGGTGGTCCTTTCACCCTATACATTGTTTTGAATGACGACGGAACCAGTTTGCCCACCCCGATCTCCTTGCCCAATACATTCTTCCTGGAATGCGACTACGCGAACAACATAATTTCCGCATCCATTGTTTCGCTGCCGGCGGACCTCGAAGCGCTCAAGGTGGCCGACAACCTCAAATGTGTTGGAAGCACTACACCCGATAACGGAGCCGCAAAGGCCTTTGTCAGCATCAACGGATCTGAAAACGTAACGGCATTTAATTTCTACTGGTCGCAAGGCACCTCGGCGAAGGCAGCCCCGGCCGACTACCAGGGCGCCAACATCAACGGCCTCACGGAAGGCCAGTATACGGTCTATGCGGTCCACAAAACCCTGGGTTGTTCTTCCGATACGGCCGGGATAACCATCAATCGCGTTACGCCCACGATCTCGCTTGACATCGCAGTCGTCGAGCCTTTTACAAACTGTAAGCATCCCGATGGACACCTTCGTGTGATCGTCAATGATACGGACGGCGACGGAGTGGGTGACAATCCCAATAACTATACATACGTCTGGTATGAAGGAAACGACATATTTACCGATCCACAAGTCAGTATTGACGATGATCCGGACGATTTGAAGCCGCTGACGTACACCGTCGTAGTGACCGATAAAGCGACGGGATGTCAATCCATTGAATCAGCAACGGTTCCGAACGAGTCAGAAGTTCCGGTTGCGTCAGTCACGACCACAGACATCACCTGTGCCCTGGGTGACATCGGCAGCGCCTCGGCGAATGTCAACGGAAAAACGGCGAGCTACGTGTTCAGGTGGTACGACGGTGTAAAGGTCAAGCCGACGCCGGATCACACGGGTGCCGCGTATTCCAATCTCGCTGCCGGCGACTACACGGTCGTGGTTACAAGCAATGCGTCAAAATGTGAATCAGAGCCCGTCACGGTTACCATCCATCAGTCGGATCCTGTTTCGGTGTCCGTTACTGGGGTGGGCGATCAAACTTCGTGTGATCCCGCGCTTCCCATTGGAACAGCATCGGCCAATGTTGGTGGCGCAACCAGCGGGTCCACTTTTGATTGGTAGGTAGGCGAGGCTGCCGTGGGAACTCCCATCGCGACGACCGCGAACGTGACCGGATTGGATGCGGGTGTCTACACGGTAAAAGCGACCGACAACAGCACGGGTTGTTTTGACACGGAAGAAGTAACCATTGATTTTGCGGTGCAGACCCCGTCGTTGATTCCCGGTGCCATCGGCGACCTCACGAATTGTACCACACCCAACGGAAGCATAACGGTGGATGTGTCTTTGGATACGCCCGCGGAGTATACGTTCTACTGGTATGAAGGGGCATCCGTAAAGACTTCCCCGGATTTTTCAGATAATGACAACGTCCTTGATGGACTCTCCGTCGGAACCTATACCGTCGTCGCGGTGCACAACACGAAACATTGTACAACCCAACCGGTCACCGCCGAAGTGGTGGACAACACGCCGACGATTGACATAATTCAGAACGCGGCCGCGTTGAAGGTTCCTTCGGATTGCAACACAGGAAACGGTGAAATGCAGGTGGATGTGAGCGCAGCGGGAAATGTGGCCGGATTTCTCATCGAATGGTTCAGGGACGGAGAGACGACACCGTTTGCCAGCGCCAATGGCGTATCTACCTCCCTCCAGCAAAACCTTTCGGCTGGCCTTTACACGATTCGAGCCACAAACCTGGACAACGGTTGTTCGATGGAGAACTCCTTCGAGTTGCCGTTCGCCGATGCCCATGAACTGACCTTTGTGTCTAAACTGAACGCCACGACGTGTGATCCGCAGAACGAGGGTGAAATTGTCGTTGAGCTTGCCCCCACGCCTACCGCGGGCTTCACGGTCAATGACTACATTCTCGAGTTTTACCATGGACAAGGAACGCAGGGAACACCCGCACAGACGGTAGACGGTTCGGCCGGAACACCGAATGGCGACGGCACTTCCAACTTCACGTTCAGCGCACTTACGCCTGGCTATTACACGTTGGTTGCCGTTGAGAACCACCCGGCCCTGAATAATTGCCCATCCGTACCGGTAATTATTGAGATCAAGGGCGGGGCCACTGCGCCATATATAGTAGTGAGCATGTTTGAACCCAACAGCAATTGTGATGGCGCCCTGGCAAACGGAATGATTCAGCTCGACATCGATGGCGTAGCCCCGGAAAGCGACTACACCTATGCGTGGTTTGAGGGTGGCGATAACTCCTCGCCTGCACTTG
>CAZIAG010000094.1:0-10397 GCA_964537375.1 uncultured Roseivirgaceae bacterium | reverse complement strand
AGGGCCATGGCCGGGAAATTGACCAGGGCTGCCTCATGGATGTTGATGTACAGTCCGTCATCCGACTTCATCATCACCGGCGTTTGCACGGACGGATTCCCTATCGGCTGTTGGGCAGAGATCTGTACTGTGGCCTTCGCCATCAATCCCGGGATCTCCGACACTTTGCTTGTCGTGTACGGGTATTCGTTTGTATCGTAATCGCCCGGCATCCAGAATATCTTGTGGTCACCTGCCAGGTTGAATTCAGTGAGTTCATTCTTGATCACGAAGTAGTTCAACCCCATTTGTTTAGGGAATTCGTACCGGAATCCGAGTCCATCATTAAACAAGCGGAAACGGATATAGATGTGCATGTCCTCGCGTGCAAGCTTCACCAATAGTTCGCGGTAGTTGCTGCGGATGATCTTTTGTTCGCCCATAACCGGCTCCCATGATTCATCCACCAGGGACTCGCTATGGTCTTCGAGCCTGAAGCCGCTGGCAAATCCGGGGCCTTCAATTGTTTCAATACCCAGTCTGCTTGTTGCAATCACGGGTTTTTGTTTGTATGCCAACGAGTATTGGGGAATACCTCCGTCAGTCAGCGCAAACGTTAACGACAGATTGCCATCAGGAGCGGTGATGGTCTGAGCGCGAATGCATACAATGAGAAAGTGGACAAGAACAAAGATCAGGAATGAACGCATGGTTTCGCTTTGGATATTTTCGGGTACAATGATAGTTAATAATGCAAATCAGTTTCAACGGGTACTGGCGAAAATTCGAATGCCACAATATCGAACGGTTGGCAACTACAGACGCATCGATCCAGGCTCGTGCTGAGTCAGCGGGAATCCTTTTCTTAAGCGTTACTCGCTTACGCTCGGGACAAAGGCGTTGACAGTCGCCAACCGAAATCTCTATATTGATGGTCAAATGGCGAATAGACTCATCTTTTGATCATTATCTTCTTCACCACGCGCCACTCATTGGATGCTATCGTTAAAAAATACAATCCTGTTGGAAGGTCGTGCTGAACAATGCCGGGCTTTGCGTTGTTCAAAGTCATTAGTTCTCTTCCATTGAGATCCTGGACAGCAATGTTCACCGTTCCTCCTTCTACCGGGGCGGGAACATCGATCGTAAACGACTCCCCTGTTACCGGATTGGGATAAACTTCAACAAGTGACGCCCCTTCGTAGCCGGGATATACAATGGATGGTCTTTCGAACACCATCCTCGCGCCCGAACCACCCGTATTTACGAACTCCCAATGAGCACTGTACCATCCGGTCTGGGCGTTGGAATACTGCGCAAAGCCGGTCAGGTTTTCAATGTGAATCATATTTCCCGTCTGCCACCGGTTTCTTATCCGCACATATGTAGCGTCGACATTATCCAGCGACCATTGAGCGCTCCACCAGGACGGGTCTATGCTCGTACACTGTACGGTTCCGGTCTGATTTTCGATGTGCATGTAATGACCCGTTCCCACATTCTTTAGTCGGAAGTAGGCACCTTCCGTCGCCTCCATCTCCCACAGATAGTTGTCATCAGCGATCGTCGATCCGTAACCCGTGTTGGTCCCCGCATCGTACAAGTACGTATTCTGCCAGCGGTTTCGGATTGCCAGGTAGTTACCGGTGCTGTTCACCGTGACCTGGACATCATCAGTTGCGGTGAGAGCGCCGTCACTCACGGTTAGGCGGAACACATAGCTATTGCCATTAGACAGCCCGTTGATCGTGGGCGTGGCTGTATTACCATTGATGATCGTCACGGATGGTCCACTGATCTTTGCCCAACTGTAGGAGACCGCACTGCCATCCGGGTCGCTGCCCGTTCCCGACAGAATCGTTGAAGTCGTTCCCGCGGCAAGGGTCTGATCAGGGCCTGCGTTGGCTGTCGGCGGATTGTTAAATCCACTCACCACAGAAACATTAGTGAAGGTCGCTGTAGTAAGCACACCATCATTATGCGATGTTGCGAAGATTCCAATATACACGGTAGACGGCAGATTCAGCGTGACACTTCCAACCTGCGTCCAGTTGATTCCATTTGTAGAACGATATCCGGTGATGGTGTTTCCCGATCGCGTAATACGAACCCAGTTTGGTATTGCACCGCTGGCATTGCCTGCTGCGACTGAACCCGCTCCAGTGCCATTCCTATATTGAAAATTAAATCCGTTCGACGGCGTGAGCAGCATCGCCGCATTGGTTGAGTTACCCGTAAGCGATTCACGGATCATAACACCCGCCTTTGCCCAGGCATGCGTGTTCGTCAATGAGACAATTCTTGCCGTTACGGTCACGTCGCCAGAGAATGGTTGATAAACAAACCGAAATTCATCCGCATAGTCGAAAACATCCGATCCGGAAGCAATGATTGAAAATGTATTGTCTGCGTACGATGCCGACCCGGCCGCACCAACTGCACCTATATCCGCCGTTGACCATGGTGCAGGCAGATTACTGGGCGGCGCATTTACCGTAAGGGTAAAGTCATGCGTGTCCGCGCACCCGGACACATTGATATAAGTGGCGGTGTAGACTCCAGCCTGATTTTGCTGGACATTATTCAACGTAATTTCCCGTGAAGTCGATGAATATCCGTTCGGTCCAGACCAGCTCCACGATCCTCCCGAGACCGGCTGAGGTCCAAAGGTAATCGAACCACCGGTGGTCAACTCCGCGGATGCCGTTTGCACCCACGCACCACCATTGACCCTCACATAGGGAGTAATCTCCGTTGGTGTGCAGCCACCGTTGTTCGTCACGACCAGGTATTCGTACGGCGCGAGCGTGCGCGTGGACCCCGTTGCCAGGGTGACACTGGTGCTCGTGAATGCGTCGATGTACGTACCGCTCATTGCCGAAGGAATCACAAAGGTCTGTTGACTGTTCCTAAGATTGACGATCACGATGACTTTCTCGGCACCACTCGTTTTTGTGAAAGCCGCTACATTGGCGTTTGAATAATTCGTCATAGTACCTCGCCGAATAGCCGTGCTGGCGGTTCTGAAATTCAGAATCTTTGTGAAATCGGCTGCCGCACCGGGATTGGCGTTCCAATCGATCTTCGGACTGTACCACGGATAGGGCACATAGGTAACGAAATCCACTTCCTGGCCGCTCATCAGGAACGGTACACCACGCATATAGGCGCAGAGCAGGAAATTCGCCACAACTCCGTTGTGATTGGTAAACAATTCGTATGGCCACAGGGGATGGAAGTCACCGCGTCCGATGATGTCGTGGTTGACGGTGTATCGCACAACCTGTTGGGTGCTGTTGGCAAGCGCGTATTCCTCGTCTGTAATCGTCTGGAGAAGCGATGCAGATGCATTATTGACGGCGATCGGACGCAGTGCATCCCAAAACCACTTGTCGCCGAAATTCATATCGAATCCCGCGGTAAAGTTTTCGACCCGGTCTCCTTCGGCAAACAGCAGGAGCTTTCGTCCTGGTATACTTCGGAGATTATTGATCGCCGCAGTCCAAAAACTGATGTCTGGACGGTTCGCAAAATCAAATCGGAATCCATCCACATTCGCAGCAAAAATCCAATAGCGCATTGCGTCGATCATTGCATTCCGGACGTTGATGTTGCTCATATCAAGGGCTGCCACATCGGGAAACAAAGCCTTGATCTGGCCGCCTTCATACTCGTACCAATCCGGGTGTTGCGTGATCCAGGGATGATCGAACGACGTTTGGTTCACGATGAAATCCAGGATGACAGCCATACCACGTTGGTGCGCACCATCCACCAACTGGCGAAGGTCATCCAACGTTCCATACTCGGCACCCACAGCTTTAAAATCCTTAATGCAATACGGCGAACCGGATGATCTTGGATCGGTTCCGACGGGATAATGCGGCATCAGGTAGATCGTGTTGATTCCCAGCGCCTGGATCTGGTCGAGACGACTGATGACACCCTGCAGGTTTCCGGCCTGGCTGAAGATACGGGTATGCACCTGGTACAGGTTTACGTCCGGCGGGTCGGGCACGCCAGTGAAAGGAGTTCCATACTGCGGTGGATCCTGAGCAAACACCGCGGGTGTCAGGCTTGACACGCAGATGGCTACGAGCAAAACACTTCTGACGAATCGGAGGAGAATCGGCTTCATGGTTTCGTGGTTTAGGGTGATAAGATGATTATCAATCGCTGAAGAATCTAGTCGCTTCTTTTCAAAACAAAGAATCCAAAAGGCGGCAGTGTAACTGTTTCCCCGAACGCCAGGGAATCCCCACTCATTCTGTCCGTCCATTGCGTACTTGTCAGTGTATCGTCGACCGTCCACACTTTTTCGGCATTACGCACATTTGCGATCACCAGGTACTCTTCCCCCGCATACGTACGGGTGAACGCAGCAATGTCGTCATGATCAAACCAATTGAGGTCGCCTTTTCTGAATGCTTCCGTTTCGTTGTATATCGAGAATATTTTTCTGTATGACTCGAGCATTTCCTGATTATCGTTCCAGTCAATTGGATCCCGGTCGAAAAAAGACAGTTTATTCTCACGGCCAACCTCCTGACTACCGTATATCAGGGGAGCCGCGCTGGTAAAGACGGTAATCACTGACGCGGACAGCGCCGCAGATTCTCCTCCAAATGCTTCAATGGGTGTGGCCTCCCAGGCCGAGAGGTCGTGATTGGTAGTATAGCGAAGCTTGACTGCCCCGGCAGGAATATAGGCGTACTCGGCTTCGTGTGTGGTAAAGATTGTCTTCGCCGACCTACCCACACTGAAGACCTGTTTTATGTTGTTATAGAAATCAAAGGCATAGTTAATCTGAAAACCGGCGGTGAAATTATCCGGGTTACCCCCTTCACCGAGGAAGATTAGTTTCCGTCCGGCGATCTCATTCAATTCACCCAACGCCTGCTGCCAGAAGTCAAGCGGTACAAACTCTACCGCGTCAAACCGGTAGCCGTCGATGTTCGCTTCGTATACCCAATACTTCATCGCGTTGATCATGGCTTCGCGCATGTCGAAGTTGTCGTAATTGAGTTCGGCAACATCTTGCCAGTTGGTGCCCGGAGGGGGAATGATTTGCCCAGAACCGTCGCGGGTATACCACGAGGGGTTCGACATCCACGCATTATCCCACGACGTGTGGTTCGCCACCCAGTCGAGGATGACAGCGATATTCCGTGCATGTGCTTCGTCGACCAACTCACGGAGTTTGTCCAGGTCGCCGAATTCAGGATTTACTCCGCGGTAGTCCCTAACCGCGTAAGGTGAGCCGAGGCCGCCCGCCGATCGAACTTGCCCGACGGGATGGATTGGCATCAACCAGATCGTGTTCACACCTAGATTCTGAATGTGGTCGAGCCTGTCGATGACACCCTGAAAGTCACCATTTTCACTAAAGGCCCTGATGTTTACCTCATACAGGACGACGTCCTGCGGATCAGGTACCTTATCAAAAGGCGCACCGTACTGAGTAAATTCTTCTTCCTCTTCAACGATGGGTGGTTTTGGTTGATCGTTCCCATCGCACGCAAACATCAGACACGCCAGAAACCCGATCTTCTTTAACATAATAAGAGTCATTAATAGAAATATTTACCTCAAGGGCGAGCAAAGGCCCTGCCTCTCTACCTGTTGGTGGTTCAATTCTTCACAATCCTGTAAGTGTACTTGTACGGCGATTGGGACCTGCTGAAGTCGACCGTCACGGTATAGTTGCCGGCTTCCGGAATCGTAATCGCACCCGGGTCATCGAAGATCAGGGTGCCTTCGAGGGAATTGCTATCGGCCGGTCCGTAATTTATGGTCCATTCGTTGTTTGCGCGGAACTTCAACGCTCCCTGTGCGAGGTCGATATTGGCCGTCCAGACATCCGTGTCCGCATCATAGTTCATCGGGACCGACGTATTCCATCCTTCATCGCTTCCTCCCGCTGTTGCCGGACCGACCATTCCCATGGTGTTGATCAGGTCAGCAGTGTAGGTCAACGCGGCTACGTTAACCCTGAATCGATAGACCCCCGCCGTTCCGAGTCCAAGGGAGCCCGCCAGTCCATCGGTGGTAAGGCCTCCCGGCGTTCCGGCGTCGCCGTAGTTGATGTGATCCCAATCAGGTGCACTGGTAAACTTGTAGCCAGTGGGCGCCGAAATGTAAACGTATCCTTCGAAGACGTCGCTGTTGATCGCCTTGATGGTCGGCGCAGTCGCCGGGTTCCAGCCCTGGTACTCTCCCGGCACCCAAAGTTGCGCGGGGGGTACATCGTCGCTCACCTTCCTAACCATATAACTGAAGTAAGGTGATTTCGTTTTGCTAAAGTCAACGGTGACAATGTAATTACCGGCTTCGGCAATGGAGATCGCGCCGGGATCGTCAAGCACAAGTGTACCGTCCAGGGCATCCGTCGACGGACCGTAGTTGATGGTCCATTCATTATTCGCCCTGAATTTCAATGCACCGTTGGTGAGGCTTATCGTTGCTTCCCAAACATTCCGCGCAACGTCATAGATAAGCGGTGTTGACGTGCTCCAGCCACCGGGTGTGGCGTCACCGATTGCACCGAATTCCACGAGCGTAAGTTCATACGACAATTCGTTGGTGTTTGCCTTCACACGATAGTATCCAGACTCAGAAACAGCGATCGCTTGTTCCGATCCGCTGGCCAGCGAATTATCACTTCCACCATATGTTGTGGCGCCACATGCTTTGCGGTCAGCAAAAACAAAAGGCTTGTCGCTTTCCAGGTAAGCATAGCCATCAAAAGCTGACTCGCCAGACTCATAAATCGCCACGCTCCCATCTCCATAGTCAATCCATAGCCCCTTTGCCCATTCACTCCACGGCGAGACACTGAATGTCACTGGCTCAGAGGTGTAGACATACCCGTCACGGATCCTGGACGTCACGCGCACCGCAACATCGGACGCAACATGTTGAGGCAAGTTCAGATCACTCAACAGCTTAGCATTTAATTCATCCAGGGTAAGCTTTAGAGACGAGTTGGTCGTTGAGCCCAGAACGACTGGGCTGCCAAAATCATTACATGCGGCGTCAATCTCAACGCTGTAGGTTACTTCCGTGCTAACGCCATAGTCTGTCTCGTTCCAGGATATTTCAAACTCATCGCCAAGATTTGACTCGTTGATCGAAGAGTTCAATTCATCCGCACTACTCGTAATCGCTGCCGGGGATATATCGGTTTTGAGTATCAGTCGCGTTTCATCCTTCTCGCATGAAAACATGAACCAGGCAAGCACCGAGTATGTAAATAATCTTTTCATGGCCGTATGCAATAAGAGTTAGTAGTTGGGGTTTTGTATGAGGTTCGTATTCACGGCAAGATCCGACGCCGGGATCGGGAACAGGCTGCGATGATCTTCAGTCCCGGCCCCTTCCTTCACGTTTCCTTTCCAATCCCACAGGTAGTCGTTTCCCGTAAACTTGTCGAAGCGGATTAAGTCTGTCCTGCGCTGTGCCTCCCAGTGAAGTTCGCGGGCTCGTTCGTCGAGGATGAAGTCCAGGGTGAGATCAGACGAGGTGACATTGCCGGATGCATCACCATAGGCACGTTCACGAATCGCGTTCACGTAATTAAGCGCCGATGAGAGATCACCGCCGGTCCCTCCACGAAGAACAGCCTCAGCGTACATCAGGTAAACATCCGCTAGTCGGAACAAGGGAAAGTCGGTGTCCACAAATGTGGCGTTCTGACCCTTCTCGCCTGTGGACGTGATATTTTTAAATTTGGTGGAAAGGTACCCTTCCGTGAAGACCAATGGATTCCCAATATCGAGCGTTTGTCCGTCGGTGTAGAACAGTGCACGCGCATCCGTGCTGCCGGACTTGTCGGCAAACTTATTGACAAATGTGTTGGTAAACCTGCTGCCGGACCAACCGCCTGAGGCGATTCCAAAGTCGTTGTCGGCGTCCTGGGAACCTCCCACGGCTGCATGGATGATAAACGTCACCCCACCATAATTTCTTCCGTTGTTGCCGTCTTCGGCAATCGGGAAGATAATCTCGTTGGTGAGCCTGTGATTATCAGCCAGGAACAAGTGCGTATAGTCGGAATGAAGTTCATAACCGGCGCCAATGATCTTGTCACAATAGGCTATGCACTCGCTGTATTTCTGGTTTCCGGGTCCCAAATAGACTTCCGAATTGAGGTACAGTTTTGCCAGCAACATCCACGCCGCTGCCTGATCTGCCCGCGCATACTCGTTGGTCCTTGCGGGTGCGAGCTTGTTCTCAATATCGATTAGCTCAGCCTCGATGTACTCGAATAAGTCGGCTCGGCTAATCTGTGAAGGAAGGAAGGCACCGGGTGCATCGGCCTCGGTTACGAACGGCACATTACCCCAAAAATCAAGTGCACAAAAGTAGAAATACGCCCGAAGGAAACGTGCCTCCGCGAGGTATCGCAAGGTTTCCGCCTTGAGGGGTTCATTCAGCCCATCGACGCGTGCCCCGACCTCACGAATGAACTCGTTACAATAGGCAATGTTAATGAATATTCGCTGATAAAGCAGTTGAATGTACGCATTCTGCGCGGACCAGTTGTGTCCGTGATATTCCGTCAGGCCCGGGTCTCCCCATGCGCTGATGCATTCGTCGGTCGTGATCTCCTGGGCGCTCCAATACATTCTGAGGAAGCTCGTGGTCCCTTCATCCGGAGCCGAGATTTCCGGCATCCCGTACTCGCCCCGTTGTCCAGTAGAGGTCAGTGACGCGTAAAGTTTGGCAAGCAATTCCTTGTACGATGCCGGATCGCCATAGACCGCGTTTGCCGTTGTGATCCGCTTGTTCAGGGGCACAGTATCCAGGTCGTCGTGACAGGATACGAAGGTCATCAAGACCGCGAGAAGTGATAGTATGATATACTTTTTCATAACTGATGCTGATTGGGTTAGAACTCGAGGTTCAGGTTGAGAAAGTACGACCGGGTGCGGGGGAAAAAGTTGTTGTCAATACCACCCTGTATTTCCGGATCGATCCCCGTATACTTTGTAATCACAAAGACATTTTGCACGCCGGCGCCAATACGGATGTTCAGTTTGTCGTTGTGAAGATTCCGAAATACGTAGCCGACGTTAATGTTGTCCATCCGGAAGAATGAGCCGTTTTCGATATAGTAATCCGAAAATCGAGTATTCAGCGCATCGGTAAATTTGGTCTTTTCGGCAAGCGTACTGACGTTGCTGAGGTACCCCATAGAATTATAGAGTGACCGATAAGTGCTGTTCGCAGCTACGTTGTTATAAACGTAGTTACCGAGGTAGGCCCGACCGTTAAGCGTAATGTCCCAATTGCGGTAGCGCATCCGCGTGTTGACGCCCATCGCAACTACGGGATCAGGCTGTTTGTAGACATATAAGTCGCTGGTGTTGATCAGACCGTCGTCGTTGCGGTCTGCATAAACGTCCTCGATCGGATTTCCATCCGGATCGTAAATCTGCTGGAAGACATAGAATGCCGCCCGAGGGTAGTTTACGCGGTGTACCTGGATGGTACCCGCTGTTGTCCCTCCTATTCCACCCAGCGGTACCATAAAATCTGGGTCGCTGCTGAGGTTCAGTTTACCAATCCGGTTTTTGGTAAACGCGATGTTGTACCCAAAGTTCCATTCAAAGTCAGGCGTTGAAAAAATCTCCGCATTCAGGTTCAGCTCCACGCCGTGATTCGTCATTGTACCTACGTTGGTGGTAAGGCTGCTCGTGAAATTTGTACCAACCGGGATCGGAATGTACGCAATCATATCGACCGATCGCTTGCGGTACACGTCAACAGAACCGGTAATCGCGTTTTGAAAAAATCCAAAGTCAAGTCCGGCGTTCATCGTTGTCGTTTCCTCCCATTTGATGTTGGCATCGTAACCATCCGGCCGAAGCGTGTTGTAAAACGTGTCGCCCATTGGATAGCGGGATGCGTTATCACTTCGGGTGAACGTGGCTATGTAGGGATAGTCGCTCCCATAAATGTCCTGCTGGCCGGTCACGCCATATCCTAGCCGAAGCTTGAGGTCAGAAAGCACAAGGCTGTTCGCGAGGAAAGATTCTTTGTTGATCCTCCAGGCCAGGGACACCGCAGGAAATAGTCCCCATCGGTTCTCGGGAGCAAACCGCGACGTCGCGTCGTTTCGAAGGGTGGCCGTTAAAAGGTATTTGTCTTTCAGCGAAAAATTCACCCGGCCAAAGTAGGACAAGAGGAAGTATTCAGTTTCGTAGACGTTGACGCGTGTGGTAGCTTCACCCAAGGCATTCATTGTTGAATCACTCCCTGCACTGTAGAAATGTGACCACGAGTAGCCTCCCATTACGTCGAACTTACTGTCGATGGCTTTCAGTTCCTTTGAATACGTCACGTAGAAATCCAGCAACTCGTTCTGAGCTTTGGATTCGTAGGGGTTAATGCGTCCTCCCGCCACCGTGGGAAGA
>CAZIAG010000093.1:9118-10432 GCA_964537375.1 uncultured Roseivirgaceae bacterium | reverse complement strand
GTAAGTTGTCAATAAATAACTGTTTTCGTGGCACAATCAATAGAAAAATTACACTTTGGCGTGACTTTTCGAAGCGAACCAAAAAAAAATCATGGAATCGTTTTGTTAAGTGATGCTGATTTTGCGCTGAACTTTCCCTCAAAAAATTTGCATGTAGGGTTATAAATAATAGGGTTAGAAAGTCGACGCTAGGGTTGTAGTTTTGAGTTTTCACTGGCTGTGAAATCCAAGTAAAAGCGAAATGAGGATGGTCACCTTTCCAAACGTATAATCCACGGTGTAGTCGGTGCCTTCCATGAGAGGCATTCCGCCGGCATACACACGCACCGAGTTTGGAGATAGTCCGAAGCCGGGGATAAGAATTTCCCTGGCGGACCCGGCGTTGTATTGTCCGACGAGGAAGAACTTATTCTTTGTCGCGAACAATTCCGCATCGGCCTTCGTCGTACGATACAATGTATCGTAAACGTATTTTTGAATGAGCCCCGATTCATTGGGTAAGCCGCGAAACGCGTCGCGCAACGCGTCGTTGAACGGTTCGAGGTAAGGGAAGATGATCATCCCCGTTGTGGTGTTGATGGTGATGCCTTCGACAAAGTCGAAGTTTCCGTCGCGTTGCGGGTCGTTGACCGGATTGAGTTTATCCAGACCGAGGATCTCAATGAGTTGCCGTTCACGAAGCGTGCTCGGACCTTCCTGAAGTTGCGGGTTGTCAATTCCGGTACGGTCATCCCGGTAGATGACGCGAAGCTGGAAACCCTCCCTGGCCAGTTGATTCACATTCAGGTTGTAGATATTCTTCATCATCAGATCCCACGTCGGGATGACGCGTCGGGCCTGGTCGCGGATGGCGATCTTTTTCGGACGGAGGAGCTTCAGGAAAATCACTTCCTCGTCTTCCAGGCCGGCGTAGTCGTCGGAAAGTTCGCCAACCTTGTAGCTGGCGCCCTGATATGTGTATTCGTACGCAACGGCCAGCGCTTCATCGTTCTGCAGCTTGCGCGTAAGCGAAATGTAACCGAGTTGCGGATGTACGGTATATTCTGTTGGACTGAGTTTTCTTGCGCTCGTGATCTTTTCAAAATCGAGGCCGTTGACCAGGCCGATGGCTTCCAGGTCGCCGGAGACATTGTCAGCATTGCGGCTTACGTTAGCCAACAAGCCATTCAGCCAGAGGTTGTTCGCTTTGTTGCCGGCCGGGTAGTTTACGTCACTGGAGGTGACGACGGAATTATAGATTCTTCGTGCTTCACCGACGTCCATCAGGCCCACGACGTTTCGCAACGTCTGCGTGTCGTTGTTTCGGTTGAGTAG
>CAZIAG010000093.1:0-9108 GCA_964537375.1 uncultured Roseivirgaceae bacterium | reverse complement strand
GATAAACTTCCACACGTGTGACGTTTACACCCGAGGTGACCTGGGGGAGATTCGCAATCCACTTTTGATAATTGTCCCTGAAGAAATGACCGAGAAAGAAGTGACGGTTCTCGTCGTAGTTTGAGGCTACGATCTCAAAAGGCCGTCCCTGGCCGCTGCCACCGCCGGGTATCTGGATCGACTCGACCTTACCGCGTTGGGTAGACGCGATGGTGGTGACGTTCAGTTTACCAAACTGGAGTTGTGCTTTGATTCCGAAAAGGTTTTGAGCTCCCTGGATGAGCGTGTTGTTCAACGGAAGACTGACGTTTCCGATCTCGAGTTTTTGGAGGATGTCTTCTTTGAAGCCTGTGTATTCGACCTTCATATTGTTTTGAAAGTCGAAGGAATTGTTGTTGTCGAAGTTGGCTTGCACCGCAAGTTTTTCACCGACCTTACCGACAACGGACATATTGATTTGCTGATCAAATTCGAAGCCTCCGTTTCGCTGCTGACGCGCCGGGATGGCGGGGTTTGCGATCTTCTGGAATGAACCGCCGAAATCCAGCAGTACGAACCCGCGGGGAATGAGCTCGACGTAGCTGCCGCCGAAGATTCGATCGAGCACCGGGCTAACGTAGATCTTGGGCGTAAATCCGCGACCCGCCACGGCGCTTTCACCGTCCAACGCCCGAGACCGCGTCTTCCAGTACTCCTTCATCAGCTGACGGTTTTGATACTGGCGAAATTCTTCGAACGACATGCTCGTCGTTGGTCGGTAGTAGAGGTCGCCCAATGTTTCGTACAGGGTATAATTGAAGCCCGTGTCGATTTCAACATCGAGCTTTAGCCCACTGGGCTCCATCAGAAGGAGTGGAGAACTGGGTGTTCTGTTTGAGAATGGATCCCCGTAGCGATCAGTTGCGCGAAAGCTTGGGCGCCGGGTAGGTTGGTATTTTGTTGTGTCGGTCACTTGCCCAAACGACCATTCCGGAAACAGTGCAAGGACCAGCCATGCCCCGATCAGACGGCTTGTGGAAAGACGCACGGAATTGGTTCGAGTAGTGAAAGCCAATCAATTACTGTTTTTGTCAAACCCGTGATGGGCATGAGTGCTTCAGCACCTCTGGCCGACATCACCTAACACAACTGGCACGCAATCACGCGTTCTTCAGCGCTTGCTTTACTAAATCTTCCAAGGTAATGGTATTTCCTGAGTTTTTCAGGACGGTATCTACGTTTTTCTCGGCCACCGCGCGGGGCAGACCAAGGGTAATTAAAGCAGATAACGCTTCATTGCGCAAAGTATTGTGTGCGCCAACGGAAACTCCCTTAGACGCGTCCTCCCATCCCTCTTTTTTGAGTTTATCGCGCAGGTCGATGATCACGCGTTGTGCGGTCTTTCCGCCGATTCCCTTAATGGCTTGCAGGGCCGCCGTATTTTCCTGGATAATCGCGGTCTTCAACTCCTGGGTCGTCATATACGACAACATGATGATTGCCGTACCCGGACCTATTCCATGTACCGAGATCAGGTGCTGAAAAAGTTTTTTTTCGGCCGTATCACTGAAGCCGAAAAGGATGTGGGCGTCCTCGCGGATGGCCAGGTGCGTGTGCAGCATCACGTCTTCCCGGTCCTTGATCTGCGAGTACGTCTGAAGTGAAATGTGTACGTGATAACCCACACCATTTACGTCGATGATTACGAATGTGGGATCCTTGTGAGCAAGTCTGCCTTTCAGGAATGCGATCATACTGCCGCCCGGTTACATGTTACAAGTGACCATTTTGTTCATAGAGTTGCGCATCGACTACCGCGATGGCGGTCATGTTGACGATATCCCGAATGGAGCTGCCCAGTTGCAGGATGTGAACCGGCTTTTTCATTCCCAGGAGAATAGGACCGATTGCCTCGGCGCCGCCGATCTCCATCAACAACTTGTAAGCGATGTTGCCCGACGCCAGGTTCGGGAAGATGAAAGTATTGGCGCCGTCCTTTGCCAGTGCGCTAAAGGGATAGGTTTCCTGTTGTATCTCAACATCCAGGGCAACGTTAGCCTGAATGTCACCTTCGACGATCAGGTCGGGGTTTTTGCTCTTTGCGATCTGAACCGCGCGCCTCGTTTTTTCCGGCACTTCACCTTTCGAGGATCCGAAGTTTGAATACGAGAGGATAGCGATGCGCGGCTCAATATTAAAAAAGCGTACGCCGCGCGCAGTGAGTTCCGTGATCTCCGCAAGTTGTTCAGCGTCCGGGTCGACATTCACCGTGGTGTCGGAAAAGAAATAGGTGCCTCGCTTATGTGTGATGATATACATCCCCGCAACGCGTTTCACCCCTTCCGCCACGCCAATGATCTGAAGTGCCGGTGAAATTGTTTTGGGATAATCTTTTGTAAGGCCGGATACCATCGCGTCCGCATCCCCCAGTTCGACCATCATTGCACCGAAATAGTTGCGTTCGCGCATTAAGCGAAGGCAATCCGGGTAGGTAACACCTTTACGCTGACGCTTCCTGTAAAGCGCTTCAGCGTAACGCTTCACGGTCTCGTCATCTTCCCGCGGATAAATAATCGGGCAGTCGTGCAGGTCGAGTTTATGGTCGTCGATAAGCTGAAGTATCTCCTTCCGGTTGCCCAACAGGATCGGGTAAGCGATACCTTCGTCTTTCAGTATTTGCGCGGCCTTCAATATTTTTCGATGATTCGCTTCTGCGAAGACGACGCGTTTCGGGTCTTTTTTCGCGCGGTCGATAACTCCCGACATAAGTTTCTGGTCGATACCGATCCGGTTTTGAAGTTCGTCGTGATATGCGTTCCAATCGGTGATCGGCTTTCGTGCCAGGCCTGATTCCATTGCTGCCTTCGCCACGGCCGGGGAGACGGTCGTGATCAGGCGAGGATCGAGCGGTTTTGGGATAAGGTAATCAGGGCCGAATTTGATCTTGTCAGCACCGTACGCCTTCACGACCATATCAGGAACAGGTTCTTTGGCGAGATCCGCCAGCGCGTGGACGGCTGCCAGTTTCATGGCTTCATTTATTTCTGTAGCGCGAACGTCGAGCGCACCCCTGAAAATGTACGGAAAGCCGAGAACGTTATTGACCTGGTTCGGATGATCGGATCGTCCCGTAGCGAGTATGGCGTCGGGGCGCGTTGCCCGTGCGAGATTGTAGTCGATCTCCGGGTCCGGATTGGCCAGCGCGAACACAATGGGCTTTTCGGCCATCGACAGTAGCGCTTCGGGCGAAAGTGCATTTGCGACCGAAAGGCCGACAAATACATCGGCGCCCTTCACCGCTTCTTCCAGTGTCGATACGTTGCGATCTGTGACAAACTGGCTCTTGATGGCGTCGAGGTTTGTACGTTGCTTGTTGAGCACACCCTTGCTGTCGCACATGATAATATTCTCCTTTTTCGCACCCAACGCGATGTACAGCTTCGTGCAGCTGACTGCCGCAGCACCCGCGCCGTTCACAACGATCGTGATCTCACCAATCTTTTTTCCGGTGAGTTCAAGCGCGTTGAGCAGGGCAGCGCTCGAAATGATCGCTGTTCCGTGCTGGTCATCATGCATTACGGGAATATTCATCTTTTCCCTTAGCTCCGTTTCGATGCGGAAACACTCGGGCGCTTTGATGTCTTCCAGGTTAACACCCCCAAACGTCGGCTCCAGTGATTTGATGATCTTAATTAGTTCATCCGGGTCTTTCTCGTCGATCTCGATATCGAAGCTGTCAATGCCGGCGTATTTCTTGAAGAGGACGGCTTTTCCCTCCATTACGGGTTTGGCCGCCTCCGCCCCGATGTTGCCAAGACCCAATACGGCGGTTCCGTTTGAAATTACCGCCACGAGGTTTCCTTTTGACGTGTATTTATAGATGTCTTCGGGATTTGCGGCAATTTCTTTGCAGGGCTCTGCCACGCCGGGGGAGTAGGCCAGGGCGAGGTCCATCTGGGAGGTCAATACCTTGGTGGGCACTACCTCGATTTTCCCCGGCTGTCCTTGTGTATGATAATTGAGGGCCTCCTCTTTTCGAATCTTAATTGACATGTGATAACGGAATGGGTTTAAGGCGTCAAAGATAATACGGAATGCGAAAGATATGAAGGTTCGCGGCTGGCCTCAAAAATACCCGAAACGTGGACATTTTAATCATTGAATAATGGGCATGTAAGGTTATGACGCCTTTCGTTCGGCCCGTGCGGCGCTTGTTTCATTATCTTTTGACCTTTTTAAGCGCATCGAATGACGTCCAGAAAATGGCTTCGGGAACACGCGATCTACGGTATGGTGGTCGTTATCGCCATTCTTCTCGTCAGTAATATTTACCTGATCTATCTGAATACTCAACGCATCGAGTATAACAAGAACCAATACCAGGCAGCAGAAAAGGTCAAGGTCAACACCGTCGATGTGATCAGAAATCTTCACCTTTTGGATATGGCGTTGCGCAGTTACGCGCTCGTCGAACAGGATAAATATCTTCAACTGGCGGATTCATGCCTGAAAAACAAAGACATCACCCTCAAAACGCTTGAATCAGCGCTTTCGGAACAGGGTTATGAAATGTGGCGATTTGAAGCTATGCGCGACAGCGTAAACAAATATTACGCGGTGACCATTGAAATGAGAAAACTGCTGGCTGCCGGCGAATTTGAACAATTCCGCAAGGTTTTGGAACCGGATCCGGGTTACGAGGCCTGGTCTGCCTATCTTCCCTTCTCCGATCACGTGTTTGCGTTTGAGAACGACGTGAGTGCAAAAGCGCAACAACAATATCGTGAGGCGCTGACGAGCAGCTATTGGCTTCAGGTCGTTATCTTTTTGATTACTGTTCCTACCCTTGCTTACACGGCGTACAACACGAAGAGGTCGCTGACGCTCACCAGGAACGTGAACGTATCGATGCGGAAAAACCTCCGGACGGTCGCTGAGCAAAAAGCCGAACTGGAGAAGATGGTGCAGGAACGAACCCGCGAGATCCTAAAACAGAAGGAAGAAATTGGTGAGCGCAACCGCCAGCTGATGATCCATCAGCGCGAGATCGAATCACAAAGGAACGAACTCCGCGAGCAGAACGAGGAGCTTCAGAACGCAAAACGAATCATCGAACTCCAACACCAGGAGATCAAACGCCGGCATGACGAGCTCGCCATTGAAGTAGACAAGGCAACCCAGGACCTCAAACGGACGAACCTCGAATTGATAGAACATAATAACCGTCTCGAACAATTCACCTTTATCATTTCCCACAACTTGCGTGCGCCCATGGCCAGGCTAACCGGCCTGGCGTCGCTGCTTGACCATGTCAACGATGAGGGGGAATCGAAAAAGATCATTCAAATGATGGTCAGGTCTACCGGCGAACTGGACCAGGTGATCAAGGACCTCGGCCTGATACTGGGTGTCCAAAAGACAGGGATGATGCCGATCGAGGAGGTGGATCTCGACCTCGCTGTCCAAAAGGTTCTCGATATGCTCGAAGTTGAGGTTTCGGAGAGCAATGCGCGAATTGAGCGTGATCTGAAGGTGAGGAACTTCTACTCGTTAAAGCCTTATGTCGACAGCATTATTTACAACCTGATCAGCAACGCGCTGAAGTATCAGCATCCCGATCGTTCGCCTGTCGTCAAAATTTCATCGACCATGTGCGAGAGTCATTTGCGGATTGACATCGCCGACAATGGCCTGGGGATCGACTTGAAACGGAACGGAGAAAATCTCTTCAACATTTACAAGCGTTTCCATTTCCATGTCGAAGGAAAAGGGCTTGGCTTATACCTCGTGAAAAGCCAGGTCATGGCGTTGGGTGGGAAGATTGAAGTGAGCAGCGATGTCGACAAAGGAACTACCTTCAGCGTGTTCCTTAATCCAAGGTTAAACGGCAAAGCACCATCAGATACCGACAATTAACTTTTGACCCGGGTGTATCTTGTTGCCCGACAAGTTGTTCATTGCCTTTATTTTTTCGACGGTAAGCCCTTCAAACTTTCGTGTGATATCCCAAAGTGTGTCCCCCGGCTGAACCGTGTACACTTTCTTCCCGGATAGATCTGTATTCGTGGTGGCAACCGGACGGCTGGTTGAACTTGTCGAGCTGGCCTGGTGACGGCCCGGGTGTACCCATAGGGTCAGCCGTTGTCCCGTTCTGATCATTGTGCCGCTAAGGTTATTCCATTCCTTGATGTCGTTCACCCGTACCCCATAACGCAACGCGATCTTGCCAAGGACGTCGCCGCTCTTAACGCGATAGACGATGCGTTCGCGTCCGTAAGTGTTGCCTGCTGCGTTTTTCGCGAGTAGCTCGAGTTCCTTGCGTCCGGTTTTGGAGGCCGAGTCGAGGATCGCAACGCGATTCGATTCCAACGCTTCCTTGCCATACTCCGGCACGCGGATCATGTATCCTTTGGGCGTATGAGGCACGGCGTTGTGTCGGATCGAGGGATTGAGCTTCTGTAGGTCTTCGATGCATGTGCCAGTAAGCGCAGCAAAAGTTTCAAAGTTCAGGAAGTCTTTTACCATCAGCGTGTCATGCCGCACGAGCATTTCCTCTTCTTCCCGGATAAAATTGTGTTCGTCGAGATAATTCATCGTGTACATGATGGCCACGAATTGCGGTACGTACGAACGCGTTTCACGAGGCAGGTAGGGATAGATTTCCCAAAATGTCTTTTTATATCCGGAGCGACGGATTGCGCGTTTCACGTTTCCGGGTCCTGTATTATACGCAGCCAGGGCCAGCTCCCAGTCGTCGAACATATTGTAAAGGTCGCGCAGATAACGACAGGCGGCGTCTGTTGACTTTACCGGATCCATGCGTTCGTCGATGTACCAATCGTTGTGGAGGCCGTAATACCGTCCGGTCGCTGCCATAAACTGCCATAAGCCAACGGCGCGTACCCGTGATGTTGCCCGTGGATTTAACCCGGATTCAATGATTGAGAGGTATTTCAACTCGTCGGGCAAGCCGTATTTCGCCAGTGTTTCCTCGAATATTGGGAAATACAGATTCTTTCTGCGGATCATCAACCGCGTGTATTCGCGGTCCTTTACCGTAAAATAGTTGATGAACGCGTGTATCTTATCATTATAGGCAAGCGGTATTGAACCTTCGATACACTTGAGTCGATCGCGGATGAGCATGGGACTGTCATCGCCTGGTATGTATTCATGCTCAGGAGGAAGGTTGTAAAAGACAATGTCTACGCTGTCTTCCTTGAACAGCATTTCTTCCTCGGCGTCTGCGACCTCCAGGGAGTCGATGACAATTGAGTCCAGCGGAAGGAAGATTTCCGGAAATGGATCCTGTCCGAATGCCTGGAACGAAAAGAACGACGCGATCGATAGGTAAAAAAATTTTTTCATGCGCGAACCCGGTTCACAATCAAGTTTGAAAAATGCAAGAGCTTTTGCTCTTCGAAGTCGTCGGCAACTATTTGCAGTCCAATGGGGAGGCCGTTATTGTCTTTGCCGCAAGGCACCGACACCGCTGGAACACCTGCCACATTAGCCTGAACGGAAAAAAGATCTGCCAAGTACATTTCCAGCGGATTTTCTGTGTGCTCACCCAACCTGAATGCCGTGGTTGGGGTTGTGGGCATAACCAGAAAATCATATCGACTAAGGATATCCTTTGTCTTTTCGCGGATTAATCTCCGCACCTTTTGCGCCTTCGTGTAATAGGCATCGTAATAACTTGCACTCAGTACAAAAGTACCCAATAAAATTCTTCTCTGCACTTCTTTTCCAAAACCCTCGGCGCGGGTCTTGCGGTACATCGTCAGCAAATCGTCCCCCGCGTTATTTCGGTAGCCATACCTTACACCGTCATAACGCGAGAGGTTGGAGCTGGCTTCGGCTGTGGCGAGGATGTAGTACGTGGGAAGGACATAGTCCATCAAGGGGAAGTCGATTTCCTCAACGGTATGGCCTTCGCTCTTCAAGCTGGAAAGGGTCTGAAGAATGGCTTCCCGGATTTCGGTTTGAACGCTTTCGGCGGAAATTTCACGCAGGTAAGCAATTCGATAACGCCGATCCTTTTCATCGTTCACCGCTTCGCTATATCGCGGAACCTCGCGTCGCGATGCGGTGCTATCGTGCGGGTCGGAGCCCGCGATTACTTCCAGGGTGAGGGCAATGTCATCGACGTTCCGGGCGAATATTCCGATACAGTCAAAGGACGATGCATAGGCCACCAACCCATACCGCGAGATGCGGGAATAGGTGGGTTTCAAGCCGACTACGCCACAAAACGCGGCCGGTTGCCTGACGGAGCCACCGGTATCGGAGCCCAGGGAAACGCGGCACAAGTCGGCCATCACGGCCACGGCGGAGCCCCCGGATGAGCCGCCGGGGACACGGGTATTGTCAAGGTCGTTCAGTACGGGGCCGAAGGCGGAATTTTCGTTTGACGAGCCCATGCCGAATTCATCGCAATTTTGTCGTCCGATGATTATGGCGTCTTCGTCCAGCAGACGTTGAACGGCGGTCGCCGAATAGGGCGAAACAAAACCATCGAGAATTTTGCTGGAGGCTTGTAAGGGATGGTCCTTGTGGGCAATTACATCCTTGATACCGACCACAAGTCCGGCGAGCTTTCCTGCAGAGCCCTGCCTGATTTTTTGGTCAATTTCCGAGGCGCGTGCGAGCGCTTCGTCTTCATACACGCTCAGAAAAGCGTTGAGGTGTTGTTTCCGGGAAATGTTTGCCAGGTAATACTGGACTATATCCTGGCAGGTGAGAATGCCGCGCTGCAGATCGTGCTGTACGTCGCGAAATGTAGCGTACGGTTCCAACGCTTATCTTCCTTCTTCAATCTTGTCCGCCTCTTTGGTGGTTTCCTCCACGTCTTTCTTAACGTCCTTCAGGGCATCCTTGAACTCGCGAACGCCTTTGCCAAGTCCTTTCATGAAATCAGGAATTTTCTTGGCGCCAAAAAAGATAAGAACAAAAATGCCGATGATGACGAGTTCCTGCATCCCCACGTTTGGCAAAAACAGCAATATCCCTTTCATATTGATTAAATTTTAAAGGTAACGACAAAAGTAGACTAAAAAATCCAGCTTTTATAGCTGTAAAAACCAAAGATTTACAGGCTTCACATGTTGTTTCTGAGCCACAGTTGGG
>CAZIAG010000092.1:0-10436 GCA_964537375.1 uncultured Roseivirgaceae bacterium | reverse complement strand
TCGACTCAAGGTCCATGCCGTCTTCGATCAACGTAGTGTAGGTATGATATGGCAGGCCGGTGGTATGCGAAAGCACATGTCGTATGGTGAGGCTGTCGGTGTATTCGGGATTACTCAATGCGAAATCAGGAAGATAACGGACGACTGGGTCGTCCCAGTGAAGAATTCCTTCCTCTACCAGCATCCCGGTAAGGATCGGTGCAAAGCACTTAGAGACGGATGCAAGGCGAAACACAGAATGGACGTCGACTGAGTCGGGACGACCTGCCTCCCTCACGCCAAAGGCTTTCAGGTAGATGATGGATGTATCCTGAACAATGGCGATGGCGATTGCAGGGGTGGACGTTGCACGAAGTCGTGTGAGGATGTGGTCCTCATAGTCGTTAAGCAGCGTGGTGAGATGGGGATTGGGTTCCGCTTGGGGAGCTTCATTTTCAACCTCCGGCAGCGGCGATCGGTTCCGACTTAATTCCAGTGCGGCGCTGGACAGCATGATGAGTGCAAATGCGATCAGAATAATTCTCGAGCCCCTTTTCCTCATTTACAACATACCCTCATCTGCAAAACTAAAATATTTTTGCCCGCCGACGATCACGTGGTCGAGGAGTTGAATTTCAAGTAGTTTACCCGATTCTTTTATCCTTTTTGTAAGATCTATGTCGGCCTGGCTGGGCGTGAGATTTCCGGAGGGGTGATTGTGGGCTACAACCATCCCACTGGCAAGCTCGTTGATGGCTGCTTTGAAAATAATCTTCGGATCGGCCACTGTCCCTGCAACGCCTCCAAGGCTGATTTGTTGCGTCTGAAGAACCCTGTTGGCGCGATTGAGGAGGATCACCCAGAATTCTTCGTGGGGAAGATCCTCAAGGTGGTGACGAATCAGATCGAATACGTCGCGTGACCCCGTGATCCGCGGTTTTTGTTGTGGATCTGAGTCCTTGCGCCGTCGTCCCAATTCCAGGGCGGCGACGATAGAAACAGCCTTCGCTGTTCCGATGCCGCGAATGCTGGTGAGGTCTTTTACGGAAAGTCTGCCCAATTGATGAAGGCTGTGATCGCATTTGTAAAGCACGTTCATCGCCACCTCGACCGCGGTTTGTGTTGCAGTACCCGAGCCTAGCAGGATCGCTATGAGTTCGGCGTCCGACAAAGCGGCTGTACCCTTAAGCAGCAGTTTTTCGCGAGGACGGTCGTCGGGCGACCAGCTTTTAATATTCAGTGTTCTTATTTCACCGACGTGAGCGGGCTTGAGAGGGTTCACGATCAAACCGGTTTAATGAAACATTCGTTTCGCGAAGTAACAAGATTGTGATGGCATTTCAGCCTCCGGTTTTCCTGACGATTGCGCTCAGTCTTTGACCACTTCGTATGAAACCTTCTTAGGTATACGGGTTGGATGCTGGTGCTCCCAGAGGATGACGCGCTCCCAGGTCGATGCCGATGGGGCTTTGTCGTGGCGTTGTAATTCGGCGATGCGTTCTTCGACCTTGTGCTTGAAACTCCAGACCGTGTTCAAACGGAGTCCCAACTCGGTTGACAGCGCTTCCAGGGTGTAGTCCTTCTTTGTGCGAGCGACCACCAGATAGGCAATATAGAACGCCTTTTCAATGGGGAACTTGATGCTGTGGAAGATCGTATAGGCCGTGATCGACTCATTATAGCCGCACCGGCTGCACCGCCGTGAAAACTTCTGTGCGCCGGCGAAGTATTTTTCGTTCCGACACTTACGGCAAGCATATCCGTGTTCCCATTTCAGGTTTTCCAGGAACCGATGACAGGCAAGTTTGTCGGGATAAAGGGTCTGGAATTGTTTGTATTCCATCACCTTTTCCATGAGACGTTCGTTAAGGACTTCCTTGATGCTGTTTTTGAGCTTCCAGTTGTCGAGGTCGAGCATCGAATTGATGGCGTTTATCTCCTCTGCCTGGCGCACCAGCTTGCGGTTCACCTCTTCCAGTTCGGCGTTTTTTGCATTCAGTTCAAGCGTGCGTTCACGAACTTTCTCTTCCAGCTCCCGGGCCACCTGGTCCTTCAGCTTCATATTGACCTCGTGCTGATGAATGATCCGCCTTAGCGCGCGGTCGCGCATGTTTTTTAGGATACGTATCCTGTCACCGAGTGCGAACGTCAGGAAGAGCATCTCAAGAACAAACGCAAAGTGCAGGCTGTAGTGCAAAGGCGTATTGAACGGAAGGACATTGAAATAAACCATTGTTCGTACGAAGAATCCGAGGAACAATATTCCATAGGCAATAACGAAAAAGCGGGCGGGCCGGTAGCCTCGATTCAACACGCGGATTCCGGTATAGAAGATCAGCGACAGAGGGATGATCTCGATGTTGCGCAGCGTGAGAAGTTGCGGGAACAGGAAAAGCTCGCCAATGAAAAAGACCGTCCGGCCGATGATCATCCATTTCAACGCCTGGTCCAGCCGTGGCGCATTGGCACGCGTGCTGAGGAACCTTCGTGTGAAAATGAGCGCCCAGAGGATTACTGAGTAAAGGGTGATCCCTACGGCGTAGTTGTTGAACTCCGGATGATTAGGCCAGAGATATTGAAACCCGATCCCGTCGTAGCTCATTGCATAGGCCGCGACGCTGAGGATGTACATGATGTAAAAGATGTTCTTGATCTCGCGGATAGCGAGGTACACGAGGAAGTTGTACAGGGCGATGATGATGATCATCCCATAAAACGTCCCGAACAGGAAGTACTCGTTTAGCGCATAATACACGAAGTGGTTTACCGAGCGGGCCGCAATACGCAGATCGGCGAATTCGCCTGATTGCACTCGAAAATAATAGGTCATTACCGTGTCGCGCTCCATGTCCAGCACGATCTCGAAGTTCTTGTGCATGAACGTGCGTTGCTCGAACGGTTGTTGATCACCCAGGGTTAGTCGCCTGTAGCCACCTTCTTCCCGGGGAATATACGCGTCGACGTAGTCGATGGTCTGGTCGTAGAATTCAAGAAGCCAGATTTTTCCGGTAGAGGGATTGTGCCGAATGGGCAGTTTGATCCAGTATGAAGCATTTCTCCGGAAGTCCTTGTTTTGGTATGATCGATTGCTGCGGAACCGATGCGCGTAGGATGGGGAAGTGATCTGCTCGAACGAAAGGGTGTTCGTGGTATCGATAAGGATCGTCAGGTCGTACGGCATAAAATCCGTCTGCTCATGAGCCGGGTCGATCGCGAACGGTTGTTGCGCGAATGCGCCGCATCCACAGAAAATAACCAGAATCCACCACGCCAGGCACCGCATATCTCAAGATGGGTTTTCAGTTCAATGCAAACTGCGAATTAAAGATGAGAAATGGAAGGGAGTTCGCGTGTCAAGTTGTGTGCTTGTGTTTTGGTTTTCGCTCTTTTACGGTGAGATCAGGTGCCATGTTCCAGGTTTCCAAACTGAGACCGACACTCGGGCCACAGGCCATCCTGCAATCTCAATGTTCCCTTGCCTTCACCCGCTGTACCTTCCATTCCTCCAGTTCGCGCCGTCTCTGTTGCAACTCTTCGTCCGAAGGCGTGTAGTCGATCAATGCACGCAAATTGGGTTGTCCTGCGTCCACCCAGGCCGTGTACCAGAAACTTCCGACAACGAGAATACAGGCACGCATCCGGCGTTCAACCATACCCGAAAGTTTTTTGTGATACGCTGCTGCGTATTCGCGTGAATACACCTTCATCGTTTGTTTTCCCTTCGTCTCGAAACTTTTCCTGCGTGCGCCGAAACGTCGCGAGAGTTCTCTTTCGATGGTGAGGACAGAATCCACGGCACGGTGTGAGTCGGCGATTGCTTTCCAGGCTGCTTCCTGTGTGTCGGCGATGTAAAACGCCTTCCCGACAAAAAAGTCGTACTCTTCCGAAAACAATTCCGGGAGCCGCGACTCCCAAAGCGCATGAATTCCCGTTTGCCCTGTCAGCTGGCCGTTGTAGTTCTTCGTCGTGTGGAGTGGGACGTGTGCATCTGCAATGTAATGTGCAATCTCAGCGGAGTTTTTCAATATAGCCCTGGGGTCTTTTACCATGAACGCGTCGCGCAGACGGAAGTACATGCGCTGAATATGCCAGGGAAGAACCCCGTACGCCTTGAGCGTGTCTTCTCCGTATTTTTCAACAGCCTGTGCCCAATTCCGCGGCATCGTGTAAAGTGCGCTGTCGCCAAAATGATCCAGGTCGATGTAATGCCGCGGCGCTTCATCGACCACGGCGAATCTTCGGCGGTCCGGGTTGACGGAAGACTGTTCGATATAGCCGATGTGCTTCTTATAGAAGACGATCATTTCCGGGGGAAGGGTGAATACGGCTAGCCGGTTGATGCGTTCATGTGCATAAAATCCCCAGTTGTATCCACTGATCAATGGAAAACAGAACAGCAAAACGATTGTCCTTGGAGAGGGTCTCATAATGCATAATTTAGTGCGGTCGGATGCAGAGCGCAATCCGTTTTTCCGGATGATTTTTCGTTCGAACGGATGTTGTTGCGTTTCAACGCGAAAGACGCTGATACGCTAAGACGCTGAGTTAATTGCTGCGCCTTAGTCCCTCCGCAGGCTCGGAGCCTGCGGCTTTAACTGAAATACATTGCATTATGCTTATGAAAAAGCACCTATCTGCCACGTTCCTCATTTTCTGGGTTCTCACGCTCCCTTTCCCCACCAAAGCGCAACGGCCGTCGGACGTTATCGATGTGATCGACTATCGCTTTCAAATTGAGTTAAACGATACCACCGACGTCATCGCCGGACAAGCTGATGTCACATTCGTATTAAAGAAGGATGCACAGGAATTCGAGCTCGACCTCGTTGGCAAAGATGCTGAGGGCAAAGGAATGACAGTGGCTGCTGTAACCCTGGACGACCAGACCGTGCGCTTCGTGCACGAGAATGAAAAACTTCGTGTACACATGCCTTCGCCGGCGAAGCTGAATTCCCGTCACACCGTCCGGATCGCCTACAAGGGTATTCCTGCCGACGGACTGATCATCGCAACCAACATGTTCGGTGATCGAACCTTCTTTGCTGACCACTGGCCTTCCCGGGCAAGGAATTGGTTACCCGTGATCGATCATCCGTCTGATAAAGCGACGGTGTCATTCGCGGTGGTTGCGCCGCATCACTACGAGGTCATCGCCAACGGGTTACGGTGGGAAGAGTCGTGGCTGGACAAAGACCGCAAGCTTACACGCTATGTGGAGGAAGTCGAGATTTCGACGAAGGTGATGGTGATCGGTGTCGCGCGGTTTGCCATGGAACGTTCGGGTACAGTCGACAATATCGCGGTGGAAACGTGGGTCTACCCGCAGAACCGCGACGAAGGGTTCCACGACTTTGCACTTGCCGTGCCGGTGCTGGAGTATTTTATCGAAAAGATCGGTCCCTATCCTTACCGGAAACTCGCGAACGTCCAATCAAAGACGCGCTTTGGGGGCCTGGAGAACGTGAACGCGATATTCTACCATGAACGTGCCGTTACGGGTGAACGCCGCAGCGAAGGCCTTATTGCGCATGAGGTAGCTCATCAATGGTTTGGCAATTTTGCCACAGAAAAAGACTGGGCGCATTTGTGGCTGAGTGAAGGATTTGCAACGTACATGGCCCACCTCTACGCCGAGTTCCGCCAGGGGGTGGAAGCACGTCGGGCGGCTATGCTTGAGGACCGCCAGGCAGTGATTGAGTTCTCCAGGAACGACCGCTCCCCGGTGGTTCAAACCAACGACATCGACCCGATGGAATTGCTCAGTCCCAACTCGTACCAGAAGCCCGGTTGGGTGTTGCACATGCTCCGCGTGGAGTTAGGGGACACTGTTTTCTGGAATGTTATCCGCGAATACTACCGGCGGTTCGGCGGGCGGACGGCCACCACTGACGACTTTGTCGCTGTCGTGGGCGACGTTTCGGGAAAGGACCTCAGCGCATTCTTTACCCAATGGCTCCACCAGCCCGGACACCCGGTGCTGCGGGTGGAAGATCGCTACAATTCGAAGACGAAAACCCTGGAATTGACCGTCCGGCAGGTTCAGGCGGGTGCCGCCTTCGCCTTCCCGCTGGAAATTGGGGTGGCGTCTCCGGACGGGCGTCTGGCCGTAGAAACGGTTTGTATTAATAAGGAGCGGGAAACCTTTTCGATCCCACTGGCTCAAAAACCGGCCCGAATTGAGCTGGATCCGCATGTGAACCTCCTTTTTGAGCAGAAATAGGGGAATTTGATTGGGTCGCCTTTTGCTTTTCCACAGATTAGGCCTACCTTTGCAGTCCTTATTTTTCAGAGAGATATATGGCAAATCATAAGTCAGCGGAGAAGCGAATCAGGGCAAACGAAGCGAAGCGGATCAGGAACCGTTACCAGCACAAGACGACCAGGACCATGATCAAGAGGTTAAAGGCCACTACGGTGAAGTCGGAGGCCGAGACCCTTTTGAAGCAGGTTAACTCCATGATCGACAAGCTCGCCAAGAAGAACATTATTCATTGGAAGAAGGCTGCCAACCAGAAGTCGAAGCTCATGAAGGCGGTTACAGCCCTCAAGTAAGATCTTTCAATTCTGATATTTAGAACCCTCTAACGAGGGTTTTTTTATATCCTCCACCCTTTTTCGTTAGGATTCCTTCCCCTGCCGGATCTTTATAGATAAGCATATTAGAAGCCTTTTAGAAGCCTTTCCAAAGCCTTTTGGAAGCTTGGGGTTTGACAGGGAAGTGTGCGGGATTTGACGGGTGGTTTAGAGCGGGTGGACCTGGTCCGGAACTCATTGCTGCCTTGATCGACCTTCGCCCGAGGTGCGAGGCCGGCTAACTTCGCAACGATTCCTGTCCAAAATGTCGCAGCGTCGGAGGTGTCCCGCGCTAAAATAGACCCATTCGATAGTCGGGACGGGCGCATGGGCACGTGGACCTCATAAAAGTAATAATCCTTAAATTGGCTGGACTGCTGGCACAATTCGCTGAAATGACCAACGACAATTCCAGATACTCCGGACCCCCCACCGTTCAATTCTTCTACATGAAGGAGTTTGCCGTTGAATGCCCCAGGTGTAAACGCGACGCGTTGGTGACCACCGGTGGCTGGAATTGGGAGGAGACCGCAAAGTTGACCTGCGCGAACTGCATGCATGCGGAAAAAGCTGCCGACCTGGTACGATACAAGTTGATCGTAAAACGCCATTGTGACAACTGCGGAAAAGAGTTTGAAACGGTAATCCCGGATCAGAAAGAAAAGGTCGAGCAGATCACTCTTCCATGCCCTCATTGTGGGGTAACGCGGACCTACGAACCAAGGAATGATAAGTACTTAACCGGTTATAAAGTCAACGGAAAAGCGACCGACCCGATCTTCGGTTTGCCTCTCTGGTTCCAGGCCGATGTGAGGGGCGATCTATTTTGGGCCTACAACCGCGATCATCTCAAAGAGATAAAATCATACGTGGCGTCAAAACTGAGAGAACGCCAAACCAACACGCACACAACCATGGTCGAGAGACTTCCTAATTTTATCAAGGACTCGAAGAATCGTGAGCGCATTGTTAAGGTGATTGAGCGGTTGGAGAAGAAGATGAAATAGCTGGAAGGTCTACGGCTTGCCCCGACGGAGCAACACGCAGTCGGGGTCGGCAGTCAACCGCTGTTTTAGACGACATAATTAACGCAAACAAGGATGTTGTTCGGAAAACCTAAACCGACTGTGATTCCCGAGGACAAAATCTGGATTGAAGAGGCATTTGTCTGGTTCGAACAACAATATGGACGTGATTTCCTCAAGAATGTAGCTACCATTCAGCCCACTCAGGAGTTTTTTCCGATCGATTTCAACGGGTCCCAGCAAGACGCGGAACAACTGACCAAATTTATCTGCGAATACATGCAGATCAAGGATGTGGAAATTGACCTGTTTTATTTTGATGACCGGCCCGTGGAGTTAGGGGAGGGAATTGTGACTACACAATCCGAAGGCGGATCAGGATTTCAACACAAGAACAGTCTCGGTACATATTCGGAAGTCGGAGAAAACAAATACTCGATCGGGATCGAACTTGGATTGTTGAAGGAGCCCATCGGGTTGATTGCAACAATTGCCCATGAACTTTCGCATCTGACACTTCTCGGCGAAGGAAGACTTGAAGTTAACGACGAGGAGTTGACCGACCTGAATACAATAGCCTTGGGATTTGGGATCTTTACGGCAAATTCGATTTTCAAGTATCAACAGTTCCACGGGACCTCGTTTCATGGATGGCATACTCAGCGAAGTGGTTATATTCCGGAGGAAGCTGCTGCCTATGCTCTCGCCCTTTTGACAAACTACCAGGGTACGGATGATAGTAAGTGGAAACGATTCCTCAATAAGTCCGTCAGGAAGAAGTATGACCGGAATATGAAATATCTACGGACAACTACTGATGAAATAAAGTTCAGTTAGAATGGCGCAATGCCTACAATTGAAAGAGAATGGAACGTCCAGTTTGTTAACCGAAAATACGCGGCGCCAACGCCGGGATGATAAACTTCCAAAATGAAGAGCTTGTTTTTTTTGCTCACCACAACGTTACTGCTCAGTTCGTTTTCAGCCTTGGCACAAGACATTTCCGAGAAATACCCGCAATTGAAAAGGAGAATAGATCAAATCAACACCGCCGATTATCACAATGTTGTAAAGTTGGAAAACGAGCAGTTTATGCCGAACATGACGGATGGGGGAGGAACGCTTATTGGATATTTTCACAACGCAACGATCGAGAAGATTACCAGGGAAATCGTGTACTCCTACGGAATTGAAAGGTTTGACTACTATTTTACCGGCGGGCAATTGGTCTTTGTCTACGAGACGCTGCAAGGATTTATCTATGATGATAAACTTGGAGAATTCGACTACTCGAAGACGGAAACCAACTTTATCGGATGTTATTATTTCCGCGACAAGAAACTCATTGACTCTGAAACGACAGGACACAATCGTTTCGAAGACGATAGCACCGATATTGAGACTACACTGATAAATGAAGCCAACGAAAACCTGGAGAAATTCACGACGCGAAAAAACTAATAAATCTAATATGCGAAGAGCGAATTTGTTTTTGGTTTCGGTAATTGTCTTTTAATTGCAGACTATGATCATAAAAAGAAGACCCGAAATGAGACGATTCTTATTAATAACTATCACCCTTACAATCCTTGCGACCGGTGCCTACGGGCAAAAGCCGGTGTTGAACAAATCGAAACAACCCACCTTTGCAGGCAGCGAATGGGTTGCGGACATGTCGGAAGGAAAGATCTACGATGACGATCTGATCTTCGGGAGACTGAAGTTTAAGGAGAACAAGGTTGCCCTCGACAGCATTGCAAGCCTGGCAGCCCGCAATCCGGATGGACGATTGAACGAAATCTATACTACCCTGGATGAAAGTACGCCGATCCTTGAGGTGGGAGACGGAAAGGTTGACTTTTACTCGACGAAGTTCAAAAAGAAACACACCTGCAATCTTTTCTATATGGTTGTGTCCGGCGAGAGTGAAATCTATCTGATCCTCATCATCGATATCGAGCATCGCGGCGACTATCACCCGCTGACCTTTATGATTCAGAAAATCCAGAAAGGAAAAGGCGAGTTTGAAGTTCAGCTGCTGGATGAGAACAGGGAGCTGTCCGATATTCGGCTGGTGAGGGTTAAGTAACAGACGTCTCGTGGTGGTACTCCCATTGGTTATTCTACCAAACGGAACCTGGAACGCAGGAGCCCGAACTATTAACGCTGAAAACTGAACTTTCGGCTCCGTGAGGGAGAGTACTCCGCGGTGGAAGCCGTCCTTTGCGAGCTTACTTAGCGCCCTGGCGTGCTTTGCGTGATAAAAAGCCCGCTCTACGACTCAGACAATCTTTCCGCGAGGGAGAGTACTCCGCGGTGGAAGCCGTCCTTTGCGAGCTTACTTAGCGCCTTGGCGTGCTTTGCGTGAAATAAAAATGCTCTACGACTCAGATAATCTTTCCGGCAGGAAGAATACCGCCAAAAAAACTTGCTGTTAACAACCTGTGAACAGTGAACGCTGAACACTGAACGTTCAGCCCATTGAGGGAGAGTATTCCAATAAGTTCCTCTACCCCCGGAACCCGGGACGCAGGAACCGGGAACCGCCGAACCCGACAAACAATGAACCCGAACCATGAACGCTGAACATTCCGCTTGTCGCAATCCACCCCCAGAATGCCGGATTTACACACCGCCAAAATCGCGAGTAGCTGATACGTTTGTATCATCAAATGATCGAAAACATTAAAACCTAACGGCAATGCAAAACAAAGTATCGAAAACGAGACTCTGGATCTCTTATATAATGAGTGGTCTGGTCGTGCTTTTTATGTTGATGGACAGCATTATGAAATTTGTCAAACGAGGCTGTAAAGTGAACTGTGTCAAAGACGGAAAAATCACCAACTTTGACAAACT
>CAZIAG010000091.1:7978-10470 GCA_964537375.1 uncultured Roseivirgaceae bacterium | reverse complement strand
GACTTCCTTAAACTCTACGGAAAGCACTTCAATTCAATAGAATTGAACGCCACATCTACCGCCTGCCGTCACCGCGGCAAACCGCCTAATTAGAAAAGGTGAAGCCGTCGGGCGTTTCCTGGATGGGGTCTCCGGATTTGGCGAAACCCTTGGCGCGGTTTTCCTGATGCCGCATCCCTCGATGGATCCCAAGTCAATGGATGTTCTCGAATCTTTTATCAGCCAGTTTCCGTCTGATATCCGGCTCTTCGTTGAACTAAGGCACAGACAATGGTTCAGTGATCCACAAACCACCCGGAGCAGTATCGCAGTTTTTCAACAGCACTGCGTCGTGATCACCGATGTGTTGGGACGACGAAACAGCCCTTCAGCGGGATTCGTATGGCGTTTCAGCATATACTTCCCTTTGCGACTCCGACCCCATGTCAGGGGTGACGCCTGAAAAATAAAACGCCTTGTCCTGGTAAATTACTTCATCATCCCATACAATAATTTTGGTCTTCTCAGGGTGCAGGCATAAGCCATACCTACTCAACCTTTGACAAACTGTCATCGCGCGTTCTGCATCTGCCGGGTGGGTAACCCCATCAGAAAATCATCGGCAAAGCGTATGAGGGTACTCACGCCCATCAATCTCGCCTGTATCTTCGAACCGTATGATGAAGGTACCAAGACTGCCTTGCCCTCTCTATTCTCTATTTTCTTCGGTTATTCCTTCAGGACAGATTGCTCTGGCGTGTCGTCTCTCTCCACTTGATAACAGGTGATTGGACTCTAAAATTTGTTGATTCCGTGTTACGGAGTTTGAGTATTCCTCCCCTCGGGAGGATCGCCGATATTCTCGAGGATCAGCACAGGTGCACGTTGCTGCACCCATTGTCGATATAACTCCTGAGACGCCCCAACCGTGCTAACGCTCAAGGCTCCGAGCAGGACGTCCTCACTTCCGTTGCTATCAATATCTGCGATGTCCATCACCAACCAGCGACCGGCAGCACCCAACGGCGAGGTTTGCATTTCGAACCTGCTGTCACCGACATTTTCAAAATAAACGAAACCAAATTCGGGCGAGTTCTCGAAATCCGGAAAGTAAGAGATAGCCGCAATATCCAAATCACCATCCAGATCAAAGTCGCGTGCCGCCGCTTGCGACGCTCCGGGCAAGGGCAAATGCCAGGCTTCGCTAAATTGCCAATTGCCATCGTTGACAAAAAGGCGGACACCGTGATACGGCTTCAGCACCATTGAGAAATCTGCGTTATCTCCGTTGCAGAGCAGAATGTCTTCAAAGCCATCGTTATTGAAGTCTACCGTTTCAAAATAGCTTGATCCAAAAACGGGGGTAAACCGGAGGAGTACACGCGGCTCAAAATTCAAATTCCCTTTGTTTTCATACAGGACCAGTTTCTCATCACCTTGGGTAAGGAGCGCCAGGATGTCCTTGCGTCCGTCGCCATTGAAATCTACAATGTTCGCTTTGCGCGCTCCGGGCAAGTGCTCCAGCCCCCGGCGCAGAAAAGTGGAATCCTCAAGGATGTGCACGCTAAGCACTCCAGTATAATTTCCAAACTCAGACACGATGAACTCATCCGTTGCATCGCTATTGAGGTCGGCTGTAATAAAATGAACCGGACGCTGGAGGGAGTCGATGACAACGTTGGTTGAACTGAACGTTTTATCCAACTCGACGATACTTCCATAGGCGAGATCGTGCGGCAGAATTTTTCCCATGAGCAGCACGATAACATGATTTTCGCGAAACTCTATATGCGAAGGAGCGCTTCCGAATTGAACAGACGCCAGGACATCAAGCTCACGGGACAGACGCAACAGCGTCCCTTGCTGATTGCCAATATACAGTTCATCATTGTCAGCGTCGTACTTCAGCAGGGTAATAAAGGGCAAACCCGGGTCGGCCTTCCGGACCGAAAATTGTGTCAAGCTAGTGGATGCCAAAGGGTCTACCGAAAGCGAATCCGGTGCGTTGGTAACGTAATAGTCATAGATAAGATTCCATTCTTCCTGTGTCACCATGGGTTGGTTCGGAATTGTCTCCATGACTACCGAAAGCTCCGCAGGTGCGATTCGCGAGACGATACCGAGATCGGGAAATCCCATTCGAAACGCCATTTGTGGAAGCACGCCCTGTGCCCATGATTTCTTGTCGAGCAGGGACGGCTCAGGAAATACGTGACAACTTCCGCAATAGGTGCGCGACAATTCTTCTCCACGTGATGACGAAACATGGCATGATTCAACCGATGCAAAAATAAAGACGGCGAGTAATACCACGGTACCTGCCCTGTATACCCTCATGTTCAGTTAGCTAAGATCTCCTTTCACATTGGCTTCGAGGTGACCTTCCGGCTCACACCTTTTGCATCGAAGACGACAATCTCTTTTACGCCCGGGGGCAGCGACACCGCGCGCGATGACTGAGAAAAATATCCGCCGCCAAGATATAACTCAACTTTCTGCTTTCGACCATCCTG